>JAGRJX010000387.1 GCA_020442545.1 Lysobacterales bacterium | reverse complement strand
CCAGTCGCCGGATGTGCGCATACGCGGCAGGATCCGCACCCCGATGCATCGCATCGACCTGGTTATAGGTCAGTCTCGCGTGAGAGTGCATGACTGCCCGGTAAAACTTCGCACCGGTCACGCCACCACGCCTGTCGATCTGCATCTCGCAGACCATGCACAGGCGATCTACCTGCGGCTTCAGCGAGCAGAGCTCGTTGGAGAGCGCTTCCGGCAACATGGGCACGACCTGGTCTGGAAAATATACCGAAGTTCCACGGCGGCGCGCCTCGACATCGATGGGATCGGACTTGCGGATGTAGTGCGACACATCCGCTATTGCCACGATCAGCCGCCAGCCCTCTCCCGCCGGCTCAGCATAGACAGCATCGTCAAAGTCGCGGGCATCCTCACCGTCGATGGTCACCAGCGGCAGCTTGCGGATATCGCGGCGGTCGCCGTCGAGATCGCTTTCCTGCACCTTGAGCGGAACCGCGTTGGCCTGATCCAGCACCTCTTCCGGCCACTGGTCCGGAATGCCGTGACCGGCAATGGCGACCTGCACCGCCAGCGAGGGCGTCAGGCGGTCACCAAGCACTTCGATGACCTTGCCCAGCGGTGGCCTTTGTTTCGTCGGCGGCGAGGTGATCTCGCAGACCACGATCTGGTTTTCGCCGGCGCGGTCGGCCTGGCCGGGCGGAATCAGGATGTCCTGGTGCATGCGCCGGTCATCGGGAATCACGCGCCCGACACCGTCGCTCTGCGTATAGCGCCCCACCAGTCGTGAAGCACCGCGCTCCAGCACTTCGACAATCGCGCCCTCGCGGCGGCCACGCCGATCCATGCCGGTGACGCTGGCCAGCACGCGGTCGCCGTTCAGCACCTGGCGCATTTCGTTGGGCGGCAGGAACAGGTCGTCACCGCCGGCATCGGGCTTCAGAAAACCGAAGCCATCGGCATTGGCGATGATGGTGCCCGCGATCAGGTCGAGCTTTTCGGCAACGGCGTAGTCGCCACGACGATTGGCCAGCAGCTGGCCATCGCGCAGCATGGCGCCAAGGCGGCGCGTCAGTGCGTCGAAACGGTCTGGCGCTGTCAGGCCCAGATCACGCGCGATCTGTTCGGCGCTCAACGGCTGACCGACGTCATCGAGGAAGCCGATCAGCGCCTCGCGGCTGGGAATCGGGTTGTCGTAGCGCCGCGCCTCGCGCTCGGCGTGCGGATCGTGGATGGCGTTGCTACGCGGACGGCGATCCGGCCTGCGTTCCGGCTTGCGATCACTATCGCGGTCGCTGTTGCCAAATGTCGGTGGCAACCAGCCAGGAAGCTGTGGGTTCATCGCGTCCCGCTGCTGGGAACGCTTCTGCCGAGTTGTCTTCGACTTCGGGGCGCCCTTTGACCCACCCTTGCCGACCTTTGCGCCGGACTTGCTGTTTCTTCGTTTGCTCATTCGAATATCGTAGTGGATAGCGTCGGATGCCGACAGCCTGCGACAGCCCCCGAAACCGGCCCGAGTATTGACATTGCGCCACCCGGACCGTAGATTACGCGGCTCGCCTGCGGGCGAGCACCTGCCCAGGTGGCGGAATTGGTAGACGCACTAGTTTCAGGTACTAGCGGGTAAAACCGTGGAGGTTCGAGTCCTCTCCTGGGCACCAGACATCGCGACGCGCATGGATCAGCATTCGCTTCGCCAACAAAAACCCCGCCAATCAGCGGGGTTTTTTGTTGCTCGCAAGCCACTCTATCTCTACTCGCTGGTTTCATTTCCTAGGTCCTGGCGGGAAGCACGTCTGGCCAGCCAAACCACCAAGCCTGTGATTGCCGCCAACCCGATCAGCAGGATGGCGACAATGATCCAGTGCCAGACGCTTACGCTACCCACTCAAACGCTCCAGAAGTTCCACATCAGCCAACCACTACCATCGACTCACCCCGCCTTCTTCGGCACCAGGAAGAAGTCACCCGATTCGTGGCCGGCGAACTGGATGGGGGCGTATTCCGGGGTCTGGGTGATCGGGGCGTTGACCGAGGCCAGCGCCAGTGAGGCGCTGACTTCGCGATACAGGCGCTGTCCTTCCAGCAGACCGTTGTTGCTCTGCAGGACGCGCAGGAAGGCGCCGGCGAAGTAGCTGTGCTGGCCGCCGCCGGAATCCGGCACCGGCTGCACGCCGCCCGAGGTCAGCGCGGTGCGTGAACGGCCTTCGCTGACGTCGCTCACCCATTTCGCCCACTTGTCCTGCGGCATCACGCCGGTGTTGAAGGTCGGCACCGAGGAACGCGTCATCGCACCCGAATAGCAGCTGTCGGCCACCACCATGACGTGGCGGGCATTCATCGTGTCCAGAATCGCACTGATCGCCTGGTTCGACACCCAGGTGTCGCTGCTGCCCTTGCGTGCATCCACCGGTACCCAGTAACCCTGCCCGCCGGCGTCGATCTCGCCGTGGCCGGCGTAGTAGATCATCAGGTTGTCGTCCGGGCCGAGCTCCTCGCGCAGTTCGTTGAGCGCGGTCAGCATCTCGAGGCGGCCGACGTTGAGCAGCAGCCTGGTGTCATAGCCGTAATCCTCGCGCAGCACGCGCGCCACGGCGCTGGCGTCGTTCCCGGCGCTGCTGAGCTGCTGATAGCCGGCGGCCTGGTAGCTGTCGTTACCGATGACCAGCGCATGGAACTTGCCGAGCCTGGCGCCTCGCGGCAGCTGGCGCTGCGACTTGGACGCGGCAACTGT
The DNA here is from genome assembly GCA_020442545.1 of Lysobacterales bacterium. Taxonomy (GTDB): domain Bacteria; phylum Pseudomonadota; class Gammaproteobacteria; order Xanthomonadales; family Xanthomonadaceae; genus JACKOX01. The sequence continues at coordinate 2,572 of JAGRJX010000387.1, read as the reverse complement.
GGTCACGCCGGAACCCGCATCGGCCTGCGGGATCATCATGAAGTCCAGCGAGGCCACGGCACCGGCCGGGTCGGTGGCGGCGATCTCCACCGGCGTGCCGGCGGCGGCAACGTCGATCTCGGTGCGGAACACCCCGGATGCGTTCAACTCAACGCGCTGGCCGTTGATGGTCAGGCTGGCGATGCCGGTCGGCGCCTTGACCCGGCCGACCAGCGGACGCCGGCCCGGCGGACTCATCAGCATCGCGGCCGGTGCGCCACGGGTGACGGTCAGCGGCGGGTCGATCAGTTCCAGCGTCGGCGTCACCGAAGCAATCATGCTGTCGCGGCCGCCTAGGCCGATCTGCTGCTGCAGGCTGGCGATCTGCTGGCGCTGCTGCTGCACCTGGCTCTGCTTGTCGGCGAGCTGGTTCTCCAGCAGCTTCAGCAGCGCCCAGTCTTCCTGCTGGCGACCTTCCGACTTCGCCTGCAGGCGCGCGATCTCTGCTTCGAACTGCGCGCGCTGCTCGGCCAGCAGCGACTGGTTGTTGGCGAGCTGGCCGCGCATGCCGTCGACGCGCTTTTGCGCATCGGCGAGCGCGGTGCTGAGCTCTGCTGTCTGCAGTGCAATCTGCTTCAGCGCTTGCTCATTGCCGCTGCCCGGCTGGCTGCGCAGCTGCGCCTCCTGGGCCTTGAGCTCCGCCATGCGCTTTTCGGCCTCGGCGGCGCGGCGTTCGCTTTCCTTCTGCTGAGCACGCAGATCCGCATTGCGCCGATCCATGTCGGACTGCATCTTTGCCAGCTCGCTGCGCCTGGCGTCGAGGCCGGACATGTCCACGCCGACGGCATCCTGCGCCTGCTTGAGCTTCACGCGGGTTGATTCCAGCTCACGTTCGGAACTGCGCAGCGCGCGCTGCCGGGTGTCGAGATTTTTCTGCAGCTCCTGCACGCGCGCACGCAGCGCAGCACTGGTTTCACGCTCGCTTTCCACCGATTCCTTGAGGCTGCTGATCTCGGCTTCCTTGGCCTTCATCTGTACCTCGACTGCCGAGGCGAACAGCAGCTCGTCGTCAATGCCGGAAGCTTCGCGATACAGGTTCAGTGCCTTGGGAAGATCGCGGGCGACGCCGAGTCCCTGCTCGTACAGATAGCCCAGGTTGATGCGCGCGCGCTTGTAGCCCTGCACCGAGGCCTTCTCGTACCACTGCGCGGCCATGGCGTAGTCGGGCTCGGTGCCGAGGCCCTTCTGGAAAATTTCGCCGACGTTGTTCTGCGCTTCGGCACTGCCGGCCAGCGCCTGATCCATCCACACCCGGAGCGCGGTCTGGTAGTTGGCGCGATCAAAGGCGACGTACTCGCCGCCGCGAATTTCGCAGTCCGCCTGAGTCGTGCGGATCGGTCGACGCGCGCTCATGAACTGCGCCTGCCGGCCCAGTCGGCGCACCTGGCCTGGCAACAGGCAGTCGACAATCATCAGGTCTTCGGCGTTGCGCACCGCTGCATACGCGGGCTCGGCCGCCGGCCAGCCACCGATGACCACCAGCGCACAGGCGGCGACAGCGCCGATCCAGCGGCGCGAATGGGAGCCCCTGGCGGCCGCGCGCATGGCACAGGCCTGAACGCAAAAACGACGATCATCGACACGATCCATGACGCTGTCCTCCCATTTGGCGAGCGACCCGGCGCCGGCGCGAATGCTGCCGTCAACTAGAAATGTGACCGGGTCGTCATATACTGGCCGTATCAAGTATAGCCAGACTGAGGGGAAAGGGTCATGGGTTTGCGAGCAGTGTTGGAACACACCCGGATTTCGATGCTTGCCCGACAGCTGCTATGTCTGCTGCTGTTGATGCTGGCCAGTACTGGCGCTGCCGTCGCCCAGATCAGCATTTCCAGCGGCGATGCCCAGCAGGGCGCACCCGGTCAGTCGCTGCCGCAAACGCTGGCGGTCCAGAACTTCGATACGGCTGGTTCCTGGGACGTCCTCTGGCATATCAATTTTGATGAGACGAACGGGGCCAGCCTCAGTCACCTGAATGACCTGGACACCCTGACTAGTGATGTGGTCGTCAACATTCCCAGCGGCGCCACCGATGGTGTCACCCTGACCTTCGGGCCCAGCGGTGGCACCGTGCAGGTGGACGTCTGCCCGGCAACCAACCCAGGCACGGGCTGGTTCTGCGCCACGACGCCGTTGACCTTCACGGCCACTGCGGTGGCGCCATCCTTCTCTCTGACCAAGATCTCCGCGGATCCGATCAACGCCACCGTGGGCGACGGCATCCAGGCCACCGTCCGCGTTCTGGACGGGCTCGGCCTGCCGGTGGCCGGGCAGGACATCCAGTTTGCCGCGGCCGCGGGATCGGTAACGCCAGAGACGCAGACCATTGCAACGGACGTCAACGGTTTCGCCACCGCGACGATGACCGCCCTGGTGGCTGGCAACCAGCCGAATGCGCTGTCGGCCACGCTGGACCCGGACGGCATACCTGCGAACGCCGACGACCAGGTCGTCAGCTTCACGTTCAACTTCCTCGCCGGTCCGCCGAGCTTCAGCGCGGACCTCGGCGCGGACAACCAGTCTGGCAACCCCG
>JAGRJX010000108.1 GCA_020442545.1 Lysobacterales bacterium | reverse complement strand
ATGTTCGGCAAGGATGATTTCTTCATCCCCACCGATACCAGCGGCGACGCCGTGGTCCACGGGACGCTCAGCGTCAAGACCATGAGCGAAAAGATGGCCAGGCATCTCGCCGATGATGCCGGCCAGGACAGCAGCAAGATTCAAGGTGACACCCAGGAATTTCAGATCATGGCGACGTCGGTGATGCTGCTTCCGTCCAGCTGAAACCCGATACTGGCGGGCGCGGCCCTTGCGTCCGGTGATCCACTTGGGCTGTCCACGACTCTGCCCTGATCACCGGGCGCGGCGCGCCCTCGCCAGGCATGCCCCAGGCCATTGATTTGAAAATGAAAAACGGGCCATGGGGCGTTGGCGCAGGAGACGCTTGCTGATTGGCAAACCCCATGGGAGCGGCTTCAGCCGCGATGGTCGGCTCCCGACCATCTGCGCGCCTCGATCGCGGACAGAGTCCGCTCCCACAGCCTGTCCCTGGACTCGGTCAAGCGCCGCGGCAATGCCATCCATCAGTGAACGCCAGCGCTGACCCGATCAGCTGCCCGGACACTTCTCGTACAGCGGCGAGGTCAGGCTCCGCACCGGAATCGTGCCGTTGCCATACACCGAGGTGTAGCTGAAACTGCCAATGCTGCAATCACTGAAACGGATCGTGAGCACACCCCACTGCGGATTGCTGGTCACTTGCGAGGCCATGTAGGCGCTGCCGAACTGACCGCCGGTGCTGATCTGCATCGGGATTTCCACCGAGCTCGCCCCCCAGGCAAAAGGCGCGGATCCGATGGTCCAGAATTGCTGGCCTTCGAAGAAGTCATACCAGGACACCACCACGATGGGCGAATCACTATTGGTGGCACCACTCGCCTTGGTGATCTCGATCAGAAAGCCCTTGCCAGAGTTGTCCGGATCGAACCAGGTGCCGGTGTGCAAAGGCAGGATCGGAAACTCATCCGACGCCACGCGCACCGCCCTGCGGATCAGCGGCATGCGGATCGGCTGCTCGCTGCCGAAGAAGATCGGAGTCGTGTTGAGCTCCTCCAGCGTCTTGTAGCCATACACCACACGCCCGAAGACCGTGAAGTCGGCATTGAGCGAGGCATTGGTATTGGTGTTGATGAAGAAGTCCGAGGTAGCACTGTTGACATTGGTGACACCATTGGTGGACGTCAAGGCCATCGCCACCGTTCCGCTCGTGTGCTGCAGACCGTTCCCGCGCTCGCTGGGGATTGCCGCGCGCTTGACGATGCCCTCTCCACTTTCCTTGAAGCCACCACCCTGGACGACAAAATTGGGTACCACGCGCTGAATCAGCGAGCGATTGTAGGAGCCATCATCTACGTAACTCAGAAAATTGGCGACGGTGTTCGGGGCACGAACACTATCCAGTTCCAGCAGCATCGGACCACGATCCGTATCGAGAAGCACCCGCGGATTCTGGGCCGCAGCCATCGAAGCCAGCGCCAGCAGCGCCAATCCAAGCAAAAGCTGCTTCGACATAGATTTCAACTCCGTCACAAAAGTGGTCTCGGAGGATACAGGCAAGCATGCACATAAGCCGAACTGCCGGTCACCGGCAAGGCAACAAATCAGACACGCGTAACAAGCACGGCGCAAGAAGGCCGAAACGACGCATGCAGGGCATCCGCGGCTAAAGGCGCAGCTACACACTGGAAGAAACGTGGTGCCCGGAGCGGGGCTCGAACCCGCATGACCGCAAGGTCGAGGGATTTTAAGTCCCTTGCGTCTACCGATTTCGCCATCCGGGCTTGGACGGGCTGTTGCAGGCTACACCAGCGCGGATTCGGTGGGGACTTGAAGGATTGGAGGCCAGGGTCGGAATCGAACCGGCGTACACGGCTTTGCAGGCCGCTGCATGACCACTCTGCCACCTGGCCAAACCTTCGGGTTTTCAGGCCCTTGAAACAACAAAACCCCGGTCACCCGAGGTTTTGCCCTGAATCTGGAGCGGGAAACGAGACTCGAACTCGCGACCCCGACCTTGGCAAGGTCGTGCTCTACCAACTGAGCTATTCCCGCGTGAGACGGCGCAGTTTACCGATCGGGGCGCTGCTGTCAATAGCAGATTGGCAAGGATGCCGACTTGCGTCAACGCTTCATTGCCGGCCACGCGGCGCGCAGGTAGGCAAAACCGGACCAAAGTGTGAGCACCGCCGCTGCAGCGAGCAGAATTTCGCCCACCAGCTGCACGTTGATGCCCTGCCATGGCTCGCGATAGAGCAGAGCGATCAGCGCCAGCATCTGCACGATGGTCTTGATCTTGCCGACCCAGGCAACCTTCACCGTGCCGCGCTCGCCGATTTCGGCCATCCATTCGCGCAAGGCGGAGATGGTTATCTCGCGACCGACAATGATCGCCGCCAGCATTGTCATCAGGATGGTTGGATGGCTCTGCACGATGATGAACAGGGCCACCGCAACCGCCAGCTTGTCGGCGACGGGGTCCAGGAAGGCACCAAAGTCCGAATACATGCCGAACCGGCGTGCTACCCAGCCGTCCAGCCAGTCGGTCACCGCGCCCAGGGTGAAAATCAGGGCTGCGGCAAAGTTGGTCCACTTGAACGGCAGGTAGAACACGACCACCAGCACCGGGATCAGCAGGATGCGGAACAGGGTGAGCAGCGTGGGAATGGTCAGCTTCAAATCGGTTCGTCCATGGGTCTGGCCAGGAGTGGGCGGTTACCTGCCCGGCGCGTCGTGCAGGGTCGCATAGATCCGTTCGGCTAGTTTACGACTTATGCCTTGCACACTCGCGATATCCTCGACAGCGGCTGCCTTCAGCCCGCCCAGGCCACCGAAATGGCGCAGCAGGCTGGTACGCCGACGGGCGCCAATACCCTCGATGTCTTCCAGCACGCTGTGCCGCCGTTGTTTGGCACGGCGACCGCGATGACCGCTGATCGCAAAGCGGTGGGCTTCGTCGCGAACCTGCTGGACGAGGTGAATTGCCGGAGAATCCGGCCCGGGACGCAGGCGACGTCCGTCGTCCAGCACCAGGGTTTCGTGCCCGGGACGACGGCCCTCGGCCTTGGCCACGCCGAGCATCGGTACGCCGGCGACGCCAAGCTCGGAAAGCACGTCGCGCGCCTGCTTCAACTGGCCGGGGCCGCCGTCGATCAGCAGCAGGTCGGGCAATACGGCGTCGGCTTCCTGCGCGCGTCGGAATCGACGGGTCAATGCCTGGTGCATGGCCGCATAGTCATCGCCGCCGGTGATGCCGCTGATGTTGTATCGACGGTACTGCGACTTGACCGGTCCTTCGCCATCGAACACAACGCAGGAAGCCACGGTGGCCTCGCCTGCCGTGTGGCTGATATCGAAGCATTCGATGCGCTGCGGTGCCTGTTCCAGCCCCAGCAGCGTAGTGAGGGCGTCCACCCGCGCCCGCTGCGCCTCGCGGCTGCCCAGTTCACTGGACAGCGCAAGCTCGGCGTTGTGGCGAGCGGCTTCCAGATGTCGTGCGCGCTCGCCGCGCACCGAATGACGGATGGCAACCTTGTGCCCAGCCGTCTCGCGAAGCACTTCGGCCAGAGTTTCGACATCCTCCAGTTTGCGGTCGATGAGGACATCGCGCGGTGGCGGCTGCGACAGGTAGTACTGACTGAGAAAGGCCTCCAGCACCTCGGCGGCATCCTCGACGCCGTTGGTTTTCGGAAAGAATGCACGCGTACCGAGGCTGCGGCCGCCGCGCACCACCAGCAGCATCACGCAGGCGCGTCCTTCGCGCAGCACGCAGGCCAGCGCGTCGAGATCACCGCCATCGCCTTCGACGTATTGGCGGCTGGTCAGGCCTCGAAGCGTCACCACCAGGTCGCGCAGCCGTGCGGCTTCCTCGTAACGCTGTTCCTCGCTGGCGGCATGCATGTCGGCAGTCAGCTCGTCGATCAAGGTCGTGCTGCGACCGTCGAGGAACAGCTCGGCACGATGCACGCTGGCCGTGTAGTCCGATTCGCTGACCAGCCCGACGCAGGGCGCGCTGCAGCGCTTGATCTGGTACTGCAGGCATGGCCGCGAGCGGTTGGCGAACACGCTGTCCTCGCAGCTGCGCAGCTGGAACAGGCGATGAAGCAGGTTGAGTGCCTCGCGCACCGGGCCGGCCCCCGGATACGGGCCAAAGTAGCGCCCCGGTGCGCTGCGCGAGCCGCGATGGAAGGCCAGTCGCGGGAAAGTGTCAGGGTGGGTAACGCGGATGTAGGGGAAGCTCTTGTCGTCGCGCAGCAGCACGTTGTAGCGCGGCTGGTGGGTCTTGATCAGGCGGTCCTCCAGCAGCAATGCCTCGCGCTCGCTGCGGGTGACGGTGACCTCGATGCCGGCGATCTGCGCGATCATCCGGCTGATGCGCAGGTTGTGCGGACGGCCGCTGAAGTAGCTGCCGACCCGCTTCTTCAGCGACGCCGCCTTGCCGACATAGAGGATGTCGCCGCTGGCGGACAGCATGCGGTAGACGCCGGGCGAATCGCTGAGCCGCCGCACGAACTCACGACCATCGAAGTCCGCTGGCTTGTCGATGGCCGGCGCGGACGCCGCCTGATCCGCTGCGCTTGCCGATGAACGGCGCTTGCGGCTCATTCCCCTACGGCAATCCGGCGAACGTTGCCGGAATCGATCTGCAATGCCAGCAATTCATGTGCATCGGAGTTTGCGATCCACAACACTCCCTTGCGCGATGCCAGTGCCGCCGGTCGATGAAGCCGATAGTCGAGCGCCTGCGTCTGCACGTCCCCGCCACCCAGTCGCAAGGAGCGGATCGCGTTGTTGTAGGCATCGGCAATCCACAGGCGTGGTGATCCCGGCTCCAGCGCCAGCGCCAGCGGCTGCTGCAGCAAGGCGACGGCGCGCGCGCCGTCCTCATTGCCGAATTCGAACAGTCCACGGCCAAGCAGTGTCTGCACGGCGCCGTCGCCGGCATGCACGCTGCGCAGCGCGGAGCTGGCTGCATCCACGACATAGAGCGTCTGCTGGACCTGCACCAGGCCGGCGGGTTCGGCGAAGCGCGCGTAGCTGCCCACGCCATCGTCGATGCCGGCATTGCCACTGCCAGCCAGTACGCGCAGGCGACGCTGGGTCAGGTCGTACTCCCAGACCTGGTTGGCACCGGTCATTGCGATGAACAGCCGGTCATTGATTGCGGTTACGTCCCCGGGGGCGTTGAGCGCCACATCGGCATCCAGATCACCGTCGGCCGCGGCAGGGCCGGGCCTGCCGTTGCCCAACACCGTTTCAACGTCGCCCGACAGGAGACGGATGCGGCGCAGCGCATGATTGCCGCGATCCGCAACGTATAGCGCTTCCCTGTGCAGAGACAGACCACAGGGGAAGAGAAATCCGGCATCCGCACTACCGCCATCCAGCAAACCCGGCGTACCCGAACCAAACTGGCGCAATACGCGGCCTTCGTGCGTGCACTCCAGAATCCGATGGTGGCCACTGTCGGCCACGTAGACGTGCGCATCGGTAACGGCAAGGCCGCTGGGGAATGACAGCGGCTGCCTGGCCTCCAGGCGAGAGGCCAGCTGCAGCGTTCCGAATACCCGGCTGTCATCCTCACCCCCCTCGTGCAGCAGCGCCTCCACGGCAGCGTCGAGCTCGGCATGACGGAGATCTCCGGCGAACTGCTGGCGCACGCGGCCGTGCGTGTCGATCAGCACGGTGCAGGGCCATCCGCGGACACCATAATGCTGCCAGGCAATGAAGTCGGGATCGGCGGCCACGGGGATCCTGATACCGAGTCGCGCCAGCGAGGAAATCACCACATCGCGTTCGCGCTCGGCATCAAACTTCGGGCAGTGGATGCCAACCACCGTCAGGCCATCAGCGTGCTTGCGCTGCAGCAGCTGCAGATCGTCCAGAAGGTTGGCGCAGGTGGTCGAGCCCGCATGCCAGAAGGCCAACGCCACCACCCGGCCCTTCAACGCCTCCAGCCGGACACCGGAAACATTCAGCCAGTCCAGCCGGTCGCTGAGTTCATTCGCCATTGGCGCCTTGATCTGTGCCGCGCTCATGCTGTCCTCACCGTGCTGTTGTCATCGTGGCCTGTCGGCCGTCATTGCCCGAGTCTGCCTGGCGGCAGGCAAGCGGGCCACGTTGCGCTTGCCGCCGGTCAGGTGATCCTGCCCAGCGCAGCGAACGGCTGGCAGTCCGAAAGCACCGTACGGACTCCCGTGGCAGCAGAATACTGCCATCAGCCGTTGAAACGCCGGCTTGGCCAAGCCCGGCCGTGCATCCTGCATGGTCATGATTGGGTCACTGATCGACGGGATTTCGTTGCCTCATCCCTCCATGGTACGCGGCAAGGCGCGGGATGACCCGTTGCAGCCCGTCAGCTGGCCGCCAGCGCATCATGCCGGGCCGCGCAGGCGGTTACACAGGCGCTGCGCCGCGTGCTGCAGCAGCTCGAACACGGCATCGAACGCCTCCCGGCCATCGTAGTAGGGATCGGGCACTTCCCGCGGCGTATCGATCCCTGCCCAGGGCAGCAGCAGGCGACGTTCGGCGCGACCGCCATCACCAAAACGTCGATGCAAGGCAGACAGGTTGACCTCGTCGGCACAGAGCAGCAGATCGAAGCGCTGCAGGTCATCGGCAACAACCTGCCGCGCGCGCAGGCCGCTCATGTCAATGCCGTGGCAGCGCGCGGTGGCGATACTGCGCCGATCCGGCGCCTGGCCGACGTGATAGGCCTCGGTGCCGGCCGAATCCAGAGCGACATCGCCGATGCCCGCCTGGGCCAGCTCGTGCCGGAACACGGCCTCGGCCGTGGGCGAGCGGCAGATGTTTCCCATGCAGACAAACAGGATGTTTTTCATATCGTTACCGGCAATTCCTAATGTTGCTTACCAGTCTTGATCAGGGCTTCCACGGCGTGGAGATCGGCCTCGGTGTCCACGCCGTGCGGGATCGTGACGGGACTCAGGTCAACCGCGATGGACAGGCCGGCCTGCAGCACGCGCAGCTGCTCCAGCGACTCGCTGCGCTCCAGCCATGACGGCGGCATCGCGGCAAAGCGCGGCAGGAAACCGGCGCGGTAGGCGTACAGCCCGACATGGCGCAGCCAGCCTTCGCCTTCGCCCGTTGGCGGCAGGTCGACTCGGTTGCGCTCAAACGCATCCCGCGCCCACGGCAGCGGCGCGCGGGAGAAGTACAGCGCCCTGCCCCGGTCATCGCGCACCAGCTTCACACAGTGCGGATCGAACAGCTGCGCGGCGTCGCTGATCGGCACCGCCAGCGTCGCCATCGGGGCATCGCTGTGGTCCAGGCAGGTGGCGACCGCGCGGATCGCGGCCGGTGGCGCCAGCGGCTCGTCACCCTGGAGATTGACCACGATGCGCTGGTCAGGCCAGCCGCGTTGCGCCACGCATTCCGCCAGCCGATCCGTTCCGGAAGCATGCTCCGGCGATGTCATGCACACGGCAGCACCCATGGCGTCGACGGCCTCGGCGATTCGCTGGTCATCGGTGGCAACCACGACTTCGGCGGCCCCGGCCTCTCGTGCGCGGCGCACGACGTGAACGATCATCGGCTCGCCGGCGATCAGCCGCAGCGGCTTGCCCGGCAGCCTCGTGGAGCCATGACGGGCCGGAATGGCGACAACGAAATCGAGCTCGGTCATGGTGGATTCCCGTGTGGTCGCGGCAGGGCGTCCAGCCGTGCCAGCAGCGCCGTCATGAAGTCGTCCGGAAGCGTGGTCCGGACATCGACGACCCAGCTGTCCGGCGGCGCGATGTCGCGGCACTTGATGGCGTCTTTCGCGGTCATCAGCAGTGGACCGGACTGCGGAAAACGCAGGTCGTCGGCGACGAAGGCATGGTGATCTGCAAAGGCGTGACGATGGATCGACAGACCCTGCGCCTCCAGCTGGCCGAAGAACCGCTCCGGATTGCCGATGCCGGCAACGGCGTGAACCGTCATGCCGGCAAAGTCCGACCAGGTGCGGCTTTCGTCGCCCTGCAGCGCGCGCGGCTCTTTCAGCGTCATCCGCATGGTCGCTGCCGGCGGACCGGGTGCCGGCAGCTGCATGACCGACTCGCCGTTGAACACCACGAAGTCGCAACCTTGCAGCCGCGACAACGGCTCGCGCAGCGGCCCGGCCGGCAGCA
>JAGRJX010000014.1 GCA_020442545.1 Lysobacterales bacterium | reverse complement strand
GAGATCATGCTGCAGCAGACGCAGGTGGCGACGGTCATTGGCTACTTCCAGCGCTTCGTTGACGCGATTCCCGACCTGCCTGCGCTCGCAAACGCCGAGCTCGACGCGGTGCTGACGCTATGGTCCGGGCTCGGCTACTACAGCCGAGCGCGCAACCTGCATCGGGCGGCACGGATATGCCTCGCCGAACACGATGGCGAGCTGCCAACCAACATCGAGTCGCTGCAGGCCCTGCCCGGCATCGGCCGCAGCACTGCCGGCGCAATCCTCGCGCAGGCGCACGGGCAGCGGTTCGCAATCCTCGACGGCAACGTCAAACGACTGCTCTGTCGCTTTCACGGTGTGGAAGGCTGGCCCGGATTGGCAGCGGTACAGAAGCAGCTGTGGTCGCTGGCCGAGCGGCACCTGCCCGAGAGCCAGCTCGTCGACTACACGCAGGCGCAGATGGACCTGGGCGCGACCATCTGCCGACGATCACACGCCAACTGCGGCGCATGTCCACTTGCCAGCGATTGCATCGCCTGCCGCGAGGACCGGGTGAGCCTGCTGCCCACCCGAAAACCTGCGAAAGCCCTTCCGGCCCGCGAGACGATGATGCTGCTGATTGAGGACGATCAAGGCCGCCTGTTGCTGGAACGACGTGCTCCCACCGGCGTCTGGGCCGGGCTCTGGAGCCTGCCCGAAGCGCAACATCAAACCGACGCCGAGCGTTGGGTGGCCCGGCATTGCGTCAACGCCAGGTCACTGCCCGCACCAGAGCGCTTCTCGCACGTGTTCAGCCATTTTCGGCTCAATATCGAGCCACGACGCTGGGCCATTGGCGCTGCGAAATCAGCCATCGCCGACGACGACTCACATCGCTGGATCGAACCGGGCGCGCTCGATACTGTTGGCCTGCCGCAGCCCGTACGCCGACTGATCAGATCACTGATCCCCGACAGCGGCCCGCCAGGCGCTATCATGCGCGCATGAGCCGAACCGTCTTCTGTCAAAAACACCAGCGCGAAACCCACGGTCTGGAATTCGCCCCATGGCCCGGGCCGCTGGGCCGCCGCATCTTCGATCACATCGGTCGCGAAGCCTGGGGCGAGTGGCTGGCCCAGCAAACCATGCTGATCAACGAAAATCGCCTGTCGCCGCTGGACCCCAAGCACCGGGCCATTCTCGAAGCCGAGATGGAGAAGTTCCTGTTCGGTGAAGGCAGCGAAAAACCGCCGGGCTATGTGCCGCCAGACGGCGACTGAAACGACGACTTCTGCCGCGATTCGCGCAGCTTGTCGAGGTGCAGCGGACGGATCGTGATGATGCGGCAGCGCTGCTTGCCGGCCAGCACGTAGTCCATGGTGCCGACGTTGTTGCCGAGAACGGCGCTGAGGCCAATGCTCTGGACGAAACTGAGGTCGAAGCAAGGCTGCGTCACCGTCAACAACCAGGCTTCCTTCGGTCGCGTCCAGATCGCCAGCGCCCCGTCGCTCAGCGGCTCCCAGGAATACAGGCTCAGGTAATTGAAGTGCCTGACCGGCTCGCCGGCCGCCGCCTCATATCGCGCCAGCTTGCCGCTGCGCCCCTCACGCTCGCCCATGGTGCTGCAGGACATCAGCGCGACCGACACCAGTCCGACGGCGACCATTCTCAACGTCGTTGCAAGGCTCGCCTTCATCAGCAGCTCTCCGAAGTTGTCCTGCAAACCATGTTGTCACGCCGCACCTAAACCGCGGATGACGCCACTGCAAACCCGAGGCCGCTCCCGCTACTTGCCCAGCCGCGCCGTCATCGGCATAATGCCGCGCTCGCAGCGACTGGCGTCCACGAGACGCTGCTGCCGACACATCGTGGCCAGATAGCTCAGTTGGTAGAGCAGAGGATTGAAAATCCTCGTGTCGGGGGTTCGATTCCCTCTCTGGCCACCATTCTCGCTGCGCATTCTCCCGATCTGCACGCTACGGTTCCTCGAGCTGTGGGCCATGCAGCGCGCTGTCGCTTACACTAGCGGCATGAACCCACGCCAGATATCCATCGAGATCGCGATCGCGACGCGCTACCTGGAAGACCAGTCTAAGCCCGACGACGACCGCTACGTTTTTTCCTACACGATCCGGCTTCGCAATGTCGGTGACGAACCCGCCCGGCTGCATGCACGGCACTGGATCATCACCGACGCCAAGGGCCAGACCCGCGAAGTGCGCGGCGAAGGCGTGGTCGGCGAGCAGCCGCGACTGGAGCCCGGCCAGAGCTTCGAATACAGCTCCGGCGCGGTGCTGGAAACCGAATGCGGCACGATGCACGGCAGCTACGAGTGGGTAACCGACGACGGCGCCAGCGTCGAGGGCGAAATCCCGCGCTTCACCCTGAGCATCCCGCGCACGCTGCACTGAGCGGAGCGCCCGAGGCCCATGACGACCTACGCGATCGGTGACGTCCAGGGCTGCTACGACGCGCTGCAGCGCCTGCTCGATACGATCCGCTTCGACCCGGCACGCGACAAGCTGTGGTTCTGCGGCGATCTGGTCAATCGCGGCGGGCAATCGCTGGAAACCCTGCGCCTGATCCATTCGTTGTCCGCGCACAGCACCGTGGTGCTGGGCAACCACGACCTGTCCCTGCTCGCCATCGCCGAACGCCGCGAGCCGGAACAGCGTCGCGTCAACCCCGACCTGCGCCGCATTCTCTACGCCGAGGACCGCACGCCGCTGATCGAGTGGCTGCGCGACCGCCCGCTGTTCCATGTTGATCGCGAACTGGGCTGGGCCATGGTCCACGCCGGCCTCGCGCCGCAGTGGAGCATCGACCAGGCGCAGCGTCGCGCGATGGAGGTCGAGAAGTCACTTCGCGGCCGCGACTATCGCAAGCTGTTCCGGCAGATGTACGGCGACCGCCCGAACTGGTCACCCAGCCTGAAGGGACCAGAACGCCTGCGCGCCATCATCAACGTGATGACCCGGCTGCGCTACTGCTCGCCCAACGGCCGCATCGCCTTCAACGAGAAAGGCACGCCTGGCACGCAGAAGCCGGGGCTGTATCCATGGTTCGAGGTGCCGGGACAGGCCAAGCGCGACCTGCCCATCGTCTGTGGCCACTGGTCCACGCTGGGCCTGTTCATGGGCCTCGGCGTCTACGCCATCGACACCGGCTGCGTCTGGGGCGGCAAGCTCACCGCGCTGGCGCTGGGTCCTGAGGTGCGGCTGATCCAGGCGCCGGGGCGGGACGCCTGAAACAGGTCAGCTCTCGAGCCGTTCGTAGTCGACGAACTCGAACACGAATTCGTGGCGCTCGTCGGCTGGATGCGCTTCCCGGTTCGTCGCCTGCCACTGTGATTCGTCGAACAGCGGGAAGAAGGTATCCGCGCCTTCAACGAAGGTGTTGACGTGGGTCAGGTGCAGTCGGGTAGCCAGCGGCAGCGCCAGCTCGTAGATTTCGGCACCACCGATCACCATCAACGTGTCATCGGCATCAAGTAGCGACAGTGCTTCGTCGAGCGAGGCCACCGCCTGCATGCCGTCGAAAGGCACGCGACCGGAGCGCGTCAGCACGAGGTTGCGGCGATTGGGCAAGGCACGTCCCAGCGATTCGGCAGTCTTGCGACCCATCAGCACGGTGTGGCCGGAGGTCAGCGCCTTGAAGCGCTTCAGGTCATCCGGCAGCCGCCACGGCAGATCGTTGTCGCGGCCGATAGCGCCGGTGCGGTCCAGCGCGGCGATGATCGCAATCTGCGGGTCGGGTCGAGAAGAATCGTTCATGGTTCGACAGGCCTGTCCTGAGGCGAGTCGAAGGGCTCACCACGAACGGCGCTGCTGAGCGACCGAACAACTGCTGCGCGCTTGTGCTTTTTCGAATCACCAATCACAAATCACCAATCACGGCTCTCAACTCACACGGCGACCGGCGCCTTGATTGCCGGATGCGGGTCGTAGTCGAGGATCTCGATATCGTCGAAGCGGAAGGCGAACAGGTCATCGACATCGGGGTTGAGGTGCAGGTTGGGCAGCGCGCGCGGATCACGCGAGAGCTGTTCCCGCGCCTGCTCGAAGTGGTTCGAATACAGGTGCGCGTCGCCCAGCGTGTGCACGAAGTCGCCGACGCCGAGTCCGCAGACCTGCGCCACCATGTGCGTCAGCAGCGCGTAGCTGGCGATGTTGAACGGCACGCCAAGGAAAATGTCGCCACTGCGCTGGTACAGCTGACAGCTGAGCTTGCCGTCGACCACGTAGAACTGGAACAGGCTGTGGCAGGGCATCAACGCCATCTGGTCCAGTTCGCCGACATTCCAGGCGGAAATGACCAGCCGCCGAGAATCCGGGTTGCGGCGGATCTCGTCCAGCAGCCACTGCATCTGGTCGTGGACGCGACCGTCTGCGCCTTCCCAGCGCCGCCACTGCTTGCCGTAGACCGGACCCAGATCGCCGTTCCCGTCGGCCCATTCGTCCCAGATGCTGACGCGGTTAGCCTTCAGGTAGGCGATGTTGGTGTCGCCGGCGAGGAACCACAGCAGCTCGTGGATGATCGAGCGCAGGTGCAGCTTCTTGGTGGTGACCAGCGGAAAGCCTTCGTTGAGGTCGAAGCGCATCTGCCAGCCGAACACCGAGCGCGTGCCGGTGCCGGTACGGTCATCCTTGATGGCACCGTGTTCCAGCACATGACGCAGCAGATCGAGATAGGCCTTCATGCGGGCTCTTCCTCTTTCGATTCGACGGGCGGCAGCTGCGGCTCCAGCACCGGCGCGCGTCGCGACAGCCACAGCAGCACGAGGCCAACGATCACCAGCGGCAGTGACTGCAGCTGACCCATGGTGACCCAGCCGAAGGCCAGGTAGCCCAGCTGCGCATCCGGTACGCGAACGAACTCGATCAGGATGCGGAAGCAGCCGTAAAGCAGCGCGAACAGGCCGGACACGGCATAGCGTCGGCGCGGCGTGCGCGAGAACAGCCAGATGACGACGAACATCACCAGGCCTTCCAGCCCGGCTTCGTACAGCTGGCTGGGATGGCGTGCATACTGGTCCAGCGCACCAGTCGCATGCAGGTCGCGCAGACCCTGCATGTCGTAGCGATCAAACTGCGCCGGAAGGCCGCTGGGAAACACGACGCCCCAGTTTCCGCCCGTGTACTTGCCCCACAGCTCGCCGCCAATGAAGTTGCCAAGACGACCGAACATCAGGCCCGGCGGCACCAGCGGCGCGATGAAATCCATGGTGTCGAACACATGCAGTCGATGCTTGCGCGACCACAGCGCGACGGCTGTCATCACGCCCAAGAGACCGCCATGGAAGCTCATGCCGCCTTCGTTGATGCGCAACAGCAGCAGCGGGTCGCTGAATACCGACTCGCTGGCGTAGAACAGCACGTACCAGATGCGACCGCCGAGCACGACGCCAAGGATGGCGTAGAACATCAGGTCGCCGAAAGCCTCGGGACCGACGCCAGGCAGCCGCCCGGCGCGGATTCGGCGCGTGCCCAGCCACCAGGCCGTCATGAAACCGGCCAGATACATCAGGCCATACCAGTGGATACCGTGCGGCCAGAACGGCAGCGGCACGGCGATGGGATTGATATCGTGCAGCCAGGTCTGCGGAGCTGTGCTCATCACATTCAGGTTCATGCTGGCAGCACCCGACACAGGAATCCCTTCAGGTAGTCAGTTTCCGGGATCGCTGGATGCACGGGATGATCCGGCGACTGCTGCAGCTGGCTCAGCACCTGCACCTGCCGATCCAGATGGCGCGCACCGCGCTGGATGCCATCGAGCAGCATGGCGCGAGGCATGTGGTAACTGCAGGAGAAGGTCGCCAGCAGGCCGTCCTTGCCGCAGACCTGCATGCCCAGCTCGTTGAGCCGGCGATAGGCATCACGACCTTCGCGCAGGTTCTTCTTGCGCTTGACGAAGGCCGGTGGATCGAGGATCACGATGTCGAAATGCTCGCGCTGTTCGCGCAGCTGGCGCAGGAAGTCAAAGGCATCGGCGCGCACTGCGCTGACGCGATCCGACAGGCCATTGAGCACCGCATTGGCGTCGACGGCAGCCACGGCATCGGCCGAGGCGTCGACACAGACCACATCGCTGGCGCCGGCGGCCGCGCCACGCAGTCCCCAGCCGCCGAGGTAGCTGAACATGTCCAGCACCCGCTTGCCGCGGAACAGCGGCGCAAGCAGGTCACGATTGGCGCGCTGGTCGTAAAACCAGCCGGTCTTCTGGCCTTCGCGCACGTCGACGCGAAACTCGACGCCGCTTTCCATCACTGATACCGGTCCGTCGATCTCGCCGAGAGCCAATTCGCTGTAGGACGGCAGGCCTTCCAGTTCGCGGATGCCGGCGTCGTTTTTCCAGATCATCGCCGCCGGTTTCAGCACCTTTTGCACGGCGTCGGCGACCTCGTCCTTCATGCGCTCGATGCCGGCCGTGGTGGCCTGGGCCACGATCACGTCGCCGAAGCGGTCCAGCGTCAGCCCCGGCACGCCGTCGGATTCGCCGAAGAACAGCCGGTAATGCGGCGTGTCGAACAGGCGCTCGCGCAGGCCCAGCGCCACCTTGATCCGGTGCACCAGCAGCGACCGATCCCAGTCGTGATTGAGGCCGCGACTGACCATGCGCGCACAGATCAATGACGCCGGATTGACGTAGGCAAGACCGATGCCCTTGCCCTTTGCATCGACCAGCACGCAGGTATCGCCGGGCTGGAAGTCGGTCAGCGGCGTGCGTTTTACATCGACTTCGTTGGCAAATACCCAAAGATGACCAGCGCGCAGTCGCGCATCCTCGCCTGGTTTCAGGAACAGCGGCGGGTATTCGATGGATTCGGTCACGATGGGCGCATTGATGGCGGAACAGCGGGCGATTTTCGCACAGCATGGCCAGAGCGGCCCAATGTGGGGCGAATCACGAAAATGCAGACTTGGAGTCGCCCGCTACCTATAATCCGCGCGGGCCGCCGCCCTCCTTCCCTTCGACATCCCGCGCAGGCTTCGGCTGGCGCGTCAGCGGGGCATTGGGCGCCCGCGCAGGACTTCGGGGGAAGACCGGCCCCGCCATTTCGGCCAGACGATGCCGGAATCAACACTGGAAACACTCGGAGATCCCGTGAACAAGCCAAGCCTTGGACGAGTCGCCGCCAGCCTGCTGCTGGCCCTGGCCCTGCAACCCGCCGTTGCCGAAGAAATCCCGCTGCGCGATTTCGCCCGCCACGCCACCATGTTCAGCCCGCGCCTGTCGCCGGACGGCAAGCTGCTGGCGGTCACCACCAAGACCGAGGATGGCCTCAACGCGCTGAGCGTGCTGCAGCTGTCGGACATGCAGACCGTCAGCCTGCTGAAGATGCCGCGCTACGAGCTGCCGATCAACGTGACCTGGGTCAGTGATACGCGAATCGCCTACGCCAAGGCGCGCGAAAGCGGTTCGCTGGACCAGCCGCGTCCCACCGGCGAGGTCTTCGCCACCGACTACGACGGCGGCAAGCAGAAGTACCTGTTCGGCTACATGCCGGGCATGAAGCGCCGCAACGGCGTGCACGATTTCGCCGCCGGCTACATCGTGGGCGTGCCCGAACAGCGCAACGACCACGTCTATGTGCGTACCCGGCCGTTCGGCAGTGACCGCAACAGCCGCATCTACGATATCGACACGCGCAAGGAATCGCGCCGTACGCTGGCCGAGATCGGCGAGCCCGGCATGTCCTTCACCCTCGACCACGAGGGCAACGCCCGCTATGCCTAAGGCCAGAACGACGAACTCGAGTACGAGATCTACCGGATGCAGGGCAAGGACTGGATCATGCTCGACCAGGAGAGCTTCGGGGAATTCGTTCCGCGCGCCTTCCTCCCCGACAATCAGCGCATCATCGGCCTGTATGCCGAGGATGATGGTCCGGAGAAGCTGGTGGTGCAGAACGCCGATGGCGGCGGACGTATCACGCTGTCCAGCGACCCGGTGTTCTCGCCAAGTGACCTGATGTGGGATATCGGCAGCCGCATTCCCTTCGGCACCATCCACGTCAACGGCGGACCGCGCTACACCTATTTCAGCAAGGGCAGCCCGGGCGCCACCATCCACCAGGCGATGGCCGCCAAGTTCCCCGGCCAGACCGTGGACATCCTCAACGCCAGTCACGACAACCAGCGCGTTCTGCTGTCGGTGGCCAGCGACCGCAATCCGGGCAGCTACTACCTGCTCGACCTGGACGCCAAGAAGCTGGAAAAGCTGTTCGACGCGCAGCCGTGGATCAAGCCGGAGCAGATGGCGTCACGCCGCCCGATCCAGTTCACTGCCAGTGACGATCAGGAAATCCATGGCTACGTCACCGTACCGCCGGGTCGCGCCGAGCAGAAGCTGCCGGCCATCCTGCTGCCGCACGGCGGTCCGCACGGCATCGCCGACAGCTGGTACTACGAGGAGCTTGCACAGATGCTGGCCAGTCGCGGCTACCTGGTGGTGCAGGTCAACTTCCGCTCTTCCGGTGGTCGCGGCGACAAGTTCATGGAATCGGGCTACCGCAAGTGGGGCACGCGCGTGCAGCAGGACCTGATCGAGGGCATGCAGTCGGTGATCGACAGTGGCCTGGCCGACAAGGACCGGGTCTGCGTGTTTGGCGCCAGCTTTGGTGGCTACTCGGCGATGATGACGCCGATCCGCGCGCCGGGCATGTTCAAGTGCGCGGTGGGCTATGCCGGCATCTACGACCTGGCCATGATGTACGACAAGGGTGACATCAAGGGCCACGACAGCGGCGTCAACTACCTCGACCTGGCCATTGGCCGCGACGAGACCGAGCTGGCCGCCAACTCACCGGCGAAACTCGCCTCCCAGGTGAAGGTCCCGGTGTTCCTGGTGCATGGCGAGGACGACGAGCGCGCGCCCTTCGCGCACGCCAAGGCCATGCGTGCGGCGCTGCAGGCGGTCGGCAACGAGCCCGAGTGGATGGCGGCCAAGGGCGAAGCCCACGGCTTCTATGACGAAGACAACAACGTCGAGCTCTATGGCCGGCTGCTGGCATTCTTCGGCAAGCACATCGGTCCGGGTGCGCCAAAGCAGTAACCACGCAAACTGACCCATAAACGCGAACGCCCGGGCATGCCCGGGCGTTCTGCTTTGCGGCGCCAGCGACGCACGCGGAAATCGTCGCCACCTCATGGCCAACCGCGCCGGCCACAAAGGCCGGCCGGCGTGCATGGCCTATCGCCTGTTGCGCCGCCGCGCCACCAGATTCAGCGCCTCCACCCCGGCCGAGAAGGCCATCGCGAAGTACAGGTAGGCGCGCGGGATGTGGAAGCCCAGGCCATCGGCAATCAGCGCCACGCCGACCAGGATCAGGAAGCTCAGCGCCAGCATCTTCACCGTCGGGTGCTGGTCAATGAAGTCGCCAATGGGATTGGAGGCGAAAATCATCACCGCCACCGCGAGCAGGATCGCTGCCACCATCACCGGGATGTGGTCGACCATGCCAACCGCAGTGATGACCGAATCGAGCGAGAACACGATGTCGATGATGGCGATCTGCGCAATCACATAGCCGAACACGGCCGAAGGGCGGGTCTCGATGTCCTCGTCCTCACCACGGCCCTCCATGGCGTCATGGATTTCCATGGTGCCCTTGACCAGCAGGAACAGACCGCCGCCAATGAGGACCAGGTCGCGAATGGATATCTCCTCCCCGAACAGAACAAACAGCGGTGAGTCCATCCGCGCCAGCAGCGCCAGGGTCATCAACAGGAGAATCCGGGTGACGGCTGCCAGCGCCAGCCCGAAACGGCGCGCAGACGGCCGGCGATCCGGCGGCAGTTTGCTGACCGCGATGGAGATGAACACCAGATTGTCGACGCCAAGGACAATCTCCAGCGTCGACAGCGTCAGCAGCGCCATCCAGATTTCGGTGCTGAACAGCCAGTCAAACATCGTCATCCATCCATGAAATTCGCCGCGTTGCCGGCGCGCAACCTGTGCAGGTCATCCCGAGAGCCGGGGCAACAGGATCAGTCCCCAGCACAGCAGCACGTTCATCATCAGCACAAACACCGCCGCCGAGCCCATGTCCTTGGCAAGCCCGGCCCACTCGTGGCGCTCGTTGCCGTAGCGCTCGATCAGTGCTTCGATCGAAGAGTTCAGCAGCTCGACCGCCATCACCGGGAGCAGGCAGCAGACCAGCAGCACGCGCTCGATGACGGAATCGCCCAGCCAGTAGCCCAGCGGCGCCATGATCATGAACAGCAGCACCTCCAGCCGGAACGAGGATTCCAGCCGGAACGCGGCGGACAGGCCCTTCAGCGACCAGATCAGCGCCCTCCAGACGCCAAGCGGCCCGCGCGGGACCAGGCTGTTTCCACCGTCCGCCATTACGCGGCGGGCTTGAAGACGATGTCGAGTTCGCGTGCGGCACGCACATCGTCAAGCCGCCGCACCGGCGTCGTGTAGGGCGCGCCCTGCATTTTCTCCGGATTGCTGCGCGACTCCTCCAGCAGCTCGGCCAGCACCTCGACGAATCGATCCAGCGTTTCCTTGGACTCGGTCTCGGTGGGCTCGATCAGCAGGCACTCGGGCACCAGCAGCGGGAAATAGTTGGTCGGTGCGTGGATCTCGTGATCGAGCAGCGCCTTGGAGAAGTCCAGCGCGGTGATGCCGCTGTGCTTCTTCTGCGGCGCAACAGTAACGATGAACTCGTGGCTGGCGCGACGCTCCGCATAGGCCAGCGTGAAACCCGCCGCCTGCAGGCGCTTGGCCAGATAGTTGGCGTTGAGCGTGGCGAACTCGGCGACGCGACGCATGCCGAGTCGGCCCAGCAGCCGCGCATAGACGTAGGCACGCAGCAGCACGCCCGCGTTGCCGGCGAAGGCGGACAAACGGCCAATCGACTGCGGGCAGTCCTTCCTGCGGACAAAGTGATAGCTGCCGTCGTCGGCGCGCGCGATCATCGGGATCGGCAGGAACGGACGCAGCCGCTCCGACACACCCACCGCGCCGGCACCCGGACCACCGCCGCCGTGCGGCGTGGAGAAGGTCTTGTGCAAGTTCATGTGGATGGCGTCGAAGCCCATGTCGCCCGGGCGCACCTTGCCGAGAATGGCGTTGAGGTTGGCGCCGTCGTAGTACAGCAGACCGCCGGCATCATGCACCAGCTTGGCGATTTCCTGAATGCGCCGCTCGAACACGCCAATGGTGCTTGGGTTGGTCAGCATGATGCCTGCCGTCTTCGGACCGACCACCGCCTGCAGCGCCTCGAAGTCGATGTCGCCGTCGGCCTTGGTCGGGATCTCGCGCACCGAGCAGCCGCACATGATCGCGGTCGCCGGGTTGGTGCCGTGCGCTGCATCCGGAACAATGATCTCGGTGCGCTCGGTGTCGCCGCGCGACTGGTGGTAGGCCATGATCATCGCCACGCCGGCGAATTCGCCCTGTGCGCCAGCCATCGGTGCCAGCGATACGCCACCCTTCATCCCGGTGACCTCAGCCAGCATCTCCTGCAGCTCGTACATGCAGGACAGGAAGCCCTGGCTCAGCGAGTCCGGCGCATACGGGTGACGACCGATAAAACCGTCCAGCATCGCCAGCGAATTGCAGGCGCGCGGGTTGTATTTCATCGTGCACGAACCCAGCGGGTAGAAATGCGTGTCGATGGAGAAATTCTTGCGGCTGAGGCGCGTGTAATGGCGCACCGCGTCCAGCTCGGAAACCTCCGGCAGACCAACATCGGATCGACGCATGAAGCGCTCGGGGATGTCATCTGGCGCCGGAGTGGCCTCCGGATGTTGCGCGAAGGCGGAACGACCGGAACGCGAATGCTGGAAAATCAACATGATGCCTGCACTTAGCCGGGTTTGTGGAGCCGCGTATGATGCCAATTCC
>JAGRJX010000013.1 GCA_020442545.1 Lysobacterales bacterium | reverse complement strand
GAGCTGACCATGCTCCGGATCCGGCCCCGGCATCGGCGGCGTGCCGTCGGTATCCGGATGGAAGTACCACTCGAACTCCAGCGCATCCGGGTTGCCGCCAAAGTCGCCGCTATGCCGCAGCACCAGCTGTTCGTCGAAGATGTTCTCCGGCGCGAGCACGTTGATCTGGCCCTGGTAGGGCTTGATCAGGGTGGCAGTCTCCGGTGGTGGTGGCGAAACCAGACAGCCAACCCAGATCACCTCCAGACTGACCGGTAGCGGATTCAGGGTGGGGTCGTTGTTGAAGGCAATGGTCATGTAGCCATTGCCCTGCGACAGGCCCGCACTCAGGGCCGCCGCCTGGCCCACCGCCTGGAACGGCTCGAGGATGCCGTCAAGATTGCTGTCCTGGTAGCCAACCAGCACGTCATTCGGCGTCACGTCGCGCGTGGCGTTGCAGATCCGCGTGCGCTCGGCGGCATTGACTTCCGACGATGTGCAGATGCGGTCGATGCCCTGCGGATTGCGCGACTGCCGGAACAGCGCCTCGACGGCCTGGTCCCAGGTGCAAGCGGCATCCGCCGTGGCACACAGACCGGTGAAATCGTCTTCGGCGTGACCATCGCCACCGTCCAGCTTCTTCAGCACCTCACGGTCGCGCAGGGAAAGCACGTTCAGAAGCAGGAACGGTTCGCCGGCTCCGCTCTCGTCAAACTCCCCGCCAAGCTGCAGCTGCTTGCTGTTGGGGTCATAGGAAATCCGCTTGCCCACCGACACCGGAAGCTTGATCAGGCCATCCGCAGAGCCAAGAATTGAACGGGTTCCGTCGGTGTTGAAGTCGGTCGCGACCGATTCGGGAACGATATCAAGAAACACGGCACGGCCCGCCAGCGGGGCAATCAGCTGCGCCAGGGTGTCCGACGGCTCCGGGTTTTCCTGCGAAGCCTGCTGGTCATCGTAGACGACCTCGACGGCCGCCTGGTTGACGATGTCCGGCAGGCCGTTCTTGGGCGTCAGCAGGGTCTCGCCGCTCACCAGCTGCGGCACCTCGGCCGGCCAGGTGATGTCGTAGGACACCTTGATCGGGTCCTGCGGCGAGGCGGAACCGCCATCGGCAAGCGGCAGCCGCGGCAGCCATGGCTGGCAGGCGGTGCCCTCGATGTCGTTCTCGTCGTTGTTGTCGAGGTCGGTGAAGAAGCCGGGCTGTGCCGGATAGTAGTAGTACACCGCACCGCTGCCGTCGGACTTGGCCCACAGCTGATTCTTGTAGTCCTGGAAGAACGGCGGTGGCGGAGCCTCCCCGGCTACCTGGCCCTCCACGAAGCTTTCCGCGCAGCCGGGCAGCATACGCACGGGATATGGCGGCGAGATCGTGCGGCCCGCCACGCCGGAGAAGCGGAAGTTCTCGAAGCCGGCACCGGTTGCTTCCACCTTGAACACCCGGAAGCGCCACTGGCTGGCCGCGTTGTCGAAATACTTGATCAGCGTGTACGGGTCCGACGATGCCGCCGAATCATTGGCGATGGCGCTGCCGAAGTCCGAGCGCAGGGCGAACACCGCCTCCACGCCGCTACCGGTGGCAGACGGCGCCATGAAAGCGTGCTCGTCATTCGGGTTGAATCCCGGCAGACTGAAGTCGTTCTGCTGGTAGATGCGCGCGGACGGGAACGCCGTGGGCGACAGCGGTGTCTGCCCCAGCACTTCACCACCCTGCTCGCTGGCAATGATGATGCGCTCGGGGTCGTACGGCCAGTGCGGATCGTAGCGGACCGCCTTCTCCGGCCAGTACACGCCCTTGCGCTTGCGGTGATACCAGGCAACGGCCAGTTCATGGCCCTGCTCCTGCGCCCGCGCATCGCTGTAGCGATTGACCGGAATGATCGCGCCGCTGCGAGTGCTGCGCTGATAGGCGGCGTCGGTGCCCGCACCGTCATAGTAGGAGGCTTCGTTGATGACGTAGCCGGTGAGACCGGCCTCGTTGTGGAACGCATCGCTGATCGGCTGGCCGATCTCCACCGGCACGTTGTCCACGAACAGCGGCACGCTGTTGTAGGGCAGCGAGCGGACCACCTCCAGCGCCATCGGGTAGATGGTCTGGTCGAGCGTCGGACCATTGACGTACACCAGAACACTGGTGCCGCCATGTGCCGCATTGAAACGGCCGTTGTTGTAGGTGGCGCCACTGCCGCCACTGGATGGCTCCAGCAGCTGAAGCACCTTGTAGTTGCCGGCAGCCGGCTCCACCTGGACCGGCGCACCTGCCACATGCACCTGATAGCAGCCGCTGTCGGTCAGGTCGTTGCAGGCTTCGGTGGGCCAGCGGTTGGAACCGATGCTGGGGGCGGTGCGCTGCGGCGATTCCAGCGGTTGACCCTGCACGCGCCAATAGACTTCGATGCGCCCGGAAGGCTGCAGCGGAATCAGTTTGGCCGGCTGCCCGCCTACCGGCGGTGCCCACAGAAACACGTTGCTGCCTAGCGCATCGAAGTCCTGACCGGAGACCTTGAAGTCGGGAACAAACGTGTAGTCATCGACCTTCGCGCTCGGCGGCGGGGTCAGCGGCACGCCGACGGTCCAGTGCTCTTCCTGGAAGAAGCGGCCATCGGTGCCGAGATTGACGAGGAACGCGTCGCTGTCGCTCACGGCCACCACCGAGTCGACCGCACCGAAACGGGCGACCGCCTCAAAGCGGCCACCGACATACAGAATGCCGCCGCTGTTCGCGATCGCCATGCCCGCATCCGCACCGGCTCCGCCGGCATAGGCCGGAATGTTGTCGATCGGGTCAATCACGCCGCCGCCCGTCACCCAGCCGCCCTGCCAGGTGCCTGCTGCAGACAGGGCCGCGATGAACACATCCTCGGTATCCGAGGAGCCGCTGGTGGTGGAGACCAGCGTCCCGTCGTTGCCCGGGCTGCCGTCACCGTAAAAGGTGAGCGTGCCGCTGAACGAACCAGTGAAGTAGACCTTCTCGTCCGTGCCCACGGTCACGCCGCGCCCGACGCCGCCGGGCACCCCGCGCGCCCACTCGCAAAGACCGATGCCGGTGCCGGAAACGTCGATGCTGCTGACAAATGCACCGGCCTCGGCCGCCATGCCGCAGTAGTTGGAACCGGTCGCGCCGGAGCGCACGCCGGTCAGGACCAGGCTGTTGGCATCCGGACTGACCGCCATGTCATTCACGTCCAGTGCCGCCGGCAGGATTGTCGGCGCGGCAAAACTCGGTGCATCCGATGCCACGTTGTTCAGCGCCATCACGAACGGCGTCTGTGCCCCGAAGGCGGTTGCCTTGAAACCGTCGACGTACCACCAGTCGAAACTGCGAGTGTCGAGGGCGCGAGGGTCGGTCCAGGAACCGCTGCCGGAGGTGAGCACGAAGCGGAATTTGAGACCGGCATGAAACGCCCGCGCATCGGAAATCTTGATCGACGAATTGCCGACCCGTTCAATCAGTTCGCCGGCCGCTCCGTAGCCGGGAAGCGAAATGACATCGTGCCAGAGACCGTCGCTGCCATAGAACTGCAGTTTCAGGTCCTCGCCGTAGTCCGGCTTTTCCGAAACCTGTCCGTTCTCAAAGAAAGTGCAGCGTTGGCCGGTACAGGGAGTGGCGTAGTAGTCCCGCATGAAGTGTTGTTCGAATCCGCGCAGGGCGGTGAACTCCACCTTGACGGAAGCGCGGCCATCGCCGGACAGCGACGGACTGGTGACCGTCACCTGGCCGCCTCTGAGCGCCAGCAAACCTCCCGGGGAGGTCAGGCCGTAGTTTCCGAAGTCGTAGACGTAGTCGATAGTACCGGACCCGGTGACTCCGCCATAGGTCACCGTGTATCCGGCAATTCTTGTGCCGCTGGCATCGAGGATGCTGCCCCGCGCGCCGTCCGACGAGGACCAGCCGGAGAGGCTGTTGAAATTATCGTTGCGCAGCACGGTCGCCCCGCCGTTGGCGGAAAGGGTGCCGCCCACGAACAGGCGTCCCTGGGCGTCGCGCACGATGCGTTCGGCATGCTCGATGCCGCTGGCATTGCCCGCGCGATCCAGCGCCCACTTCCAATCGCCGGCCGTGGTGATCCGGGCGGCGAAGAGGTCGCTGCTTTCCTCAAAGCAGCTGCCCGCGTGATTGGCCAGCGAGGGAATACCGACAAGCGCGGCCGTACAATGATAGGAGCCGACCAGCACCAGTGAATCCGGCACGCTGGGAATCTGGGTCATGTCACCGGGGGTGAACACGATGCCGCTGGCCGAATCCCTGCCGCCGCCACTGATGGTCCGCGCCCACTTCCAGTCGCCGTTGGCATCCAGCTTGGCGACGTAGCCGTCCTCGGCACCGGCGCTGTTCAGAATTGCCGCGCCCATGCGGGCGGTGCCGCTGAAGTCGCCGACGATGTAGACATTCTGACCACCGTCGAGCACCAGATCACGGACCCGGTCCACGCCCTCGCCGCCGGCACCGCGCAGCCACTTGAGCTGGCCACCGGGGCCGAAGCGGGCCACAAAAATGTCCTGCAGTCCGACCGTGGATACCGTGCCGCCTGCCGTTTCGATGCTGCCGCTGAAGTGGCCGGCAACAAACAGGTCACCGCTGGGCGACGTGCGCACCACGGTGACTTCATCGTTGCGGTCGCCTCCGAGACCTTGCGGCCATTGCGCCTGCGCCGCGAACGCGGAGAGCAGCAGCAACGCGCCCAGAGCGAGGCGGAAGCAGTGACTGATGGTGTGAATGCTCATGCGCTGCCGCCCCCGTTACATGTTCAGAACCGGAACCGCGGAAACGCGGTGCACCCGGAAAACGCCGGACGTGAAGATGGCGTTCTTGTGCAGGCCGGTGATGGATTCGTGGTATTCGCCGCCGAGCACGGTGGACCCCCAGCCCGGCGGCGTGACGCCGGTGGGATCCTGCTCGGTGAAGATCAGCTGGACGTTGCGCACCACCTGGTAAGCCTCGGCGCGCGGATTGAGGAACTGTTCGTCCAGATTGTCGTGATCCGGATGGTATTTGTGCAGGAACGGATTGGTCGGCAGATCGCTTTCCACCACGATGTTCCCCGACAGCTGGCCGCCCGGCCCGAAGCCGCCACCAAGCTCCAGCTGGTCGCCATCAAAGTCGTAGGCCACCGTGCTGTAGCGCACGCCAACCGATGCACCGCCACGGTTGACAGCGCCGGTGTACAGGCTCAGCAGCGCCTTGTCGGTCAGCAGCACGTAGCGCCCCGGCACCGACACCTCGTCCAGGGTCGGGTCTTCGGCGCTGGGCACCTCGACGCCGTCCTCCCACATCTGGATGACGTCCTTCAGCAGCCGCACCTTGCCGCTGGCATCGACGTGGAACAGGAAGCGCTGCGCAAACGGCCGTCCCACCGGCGTTGGCGTGGTGCCGGCGCTCTGCGCCTCGCTGACCGCATTGATGCTGATATCGCCCACCCAGAGGCCGGCGTAGGAGGCCAGGGCCATGGTCTGCTTGGCCGAGCCCAGCATCGACGCCAGCGCCCGTGGCGCGGTGCTTGGCTGGATGCGGTTGCCTCCGGCGAACAGCTGGACCTCGTCGCCCAGCTCGTCGGTGATGGCGAGGATCTGCTCCATGCGGTCGTCGCTGAAGTCGCGCCGGCGAACGGCCAGCGTGACGAACGCCTCGCCGCCGGCTTCGACGTTGACGGTCAGGGCCTGCTGCAGTGCCGGCCAGCCGTCTTCACCTGTTTCCGGGTCCTGCACCAGGTAACTCAACGGGAGATTGCCAGCACCGACGCGCTGCAGCTGGAAGCTGCCGGGAAGGTTGCTGAGGTTGCGCAAGACCACGCGCACTTGGGTGAGTGCTGCGCTGAATTCCAGTGTCTCACCCTGATCCAGGACGACGCGCATGCGGCCCTGATAGTTGGAGTTGCCCTTGCTGTAGATCCAGTAGGCCCGACCAGCTTCAACGCTGGTGCTGCCCGGCGCGTTGATCAGCGTCCACTGACCATTGCTCTGCAGCGTGTAGACCGGTTGACCCTGGTGGGCTGATGACGCGGAAAAGTACTCCGCAAAACTGGGCGGCGTGGTGCGGGACACGGGCAGCCCGGTCAGCGTGAAAGCGTTGGGCTGCCAGGCAACAGGCTTCAGTCGCGGCTTGCCGGTGATGGTCAGTTGACGGGTCGCACTGCCCTCCAGTTTGATCAGATAGGCGGTCTTGCCGCTGATCTTGAACAGGTTGCTGAGGAAGGCCTCCGGCCTGGGTTCCGGAAACCAGGCGAACCAGCCGTTGATGTTCTGCAGCGATTCCGCCGGGTCGGTGATGAACTGGGGACCGGCGCCTGTCGGGATCCAGCGCCAGACACTTGCCACCGGAATCCCGGCAAAGACGTCCTCGATGTCCGCCTGGTTGGGCTCCAGCTCGACATACACGGCATTCCATCCGGGATGCAGCGTGATGGTCTGCTTTGCGTCAGCGGCCCGGACCGCCGCGCTGGCCGAGACCATAACGAGGAGGAACAGTGCATGGAGAATGGGGAGGGTCCGCTTCATGTCGTTATCCCTTGCTGGGCAGCGCTGGGGGCACGGGCGTGCCGTCGTGGGCCGGCGGTGCGCTGGATTCAATGCCGGCCAGGACGTCCTTTCGCAACGTTGGATGCAGCTCGCTGACCACCTGCTGCCGGAAACTCTGTTCGAGTGACTTCATGCCTTCCTGACGCAGGCGCTGCCGGATTCCCGCCTCCAGCTCCTCGAACGGCCGCGCCCTTGACGGCTGCAGATCGACGAGCCGCACCAGATACCAGCCATCCTTGCCGCGCAGCGGTGCAGACAGGTCGCCAGGCTCAGGCAGCGCTGCGGCGGCTTCGAGCACTACCGGATCACGGGCATAGCGCTCCGGCGTGTCGGTGGCGATCCAGCCCACCACGCCGCCGCGATAGCGACTGGCCTGGTCATCGGAAAAGGTCCGCGCCACGTCACCAAAATGGGTGACATCGTCGTCCAGAGCCAGCGCCTCCTTGCGTGCCTGCGTGATCCGCTGCTCCGCGTCATCCCAGCGCGCCGGATCGGCGCCGTCGGCAACGCCGATGCGGATCATCGCGATACGGCGCCGTTCGGGCACCTGATAGCTGTCGGCATTGGCGTCGTAGAAGGCGCGAACCATCGCGTCACTGACCTGCACCTTTTCCTGCTGTTCACGCAGATCCCGCCGGAGCACCTGGCCGGCCAGGATCTGGTCGATGGAGCGGCGCACTTCGGGCAGCCGGTCGATGCCTTCCCGGCGCGCATGCTCCACCAGGGCCTGTTGATAGACCAGCTCATCCAGCAGCGCGAGCTTCTGCTCTTCACTGTGGAACTGGCCCGGCAGACTGCCGCCGCGTCGCTGCATTTCGGTCCGGTAGCGATCAACGCTGATGTAGCTGTCACCGACCCGAGCGACCCACTGCGACGGCGTCGCGATGTCGTCATTCGCTGGCTTCAGCCACCACCAGACAATCCCCGCACCCAGCGCGGCACCCAGCAGCAGCGAAGCGATGACCGAGGTCAGCCTCATGGCCCTGTCTCCTGCTGTTCATCCCGCTGGCAGGCTTCCGCGTCCTTCAGCAGCGCACACTCGCGAGGCGTGAGCAGGTCGTTGCCCGGTCTTGGCGACACCGGAACGTCTTCGAAGCCGTCAGCGAAGATGCCGCGGAAGATCAGGTCCTCATCCACCGCCACGTTGTTGGACGGTCGGAAATCCTGTCCGGCCGGTGTGCTCGCCGTTACTTCCTGGCGAAGAAGGATCGGCAACATCGCGTCGGGCAGACTCGGATCAACGCTGCCGCTGAGCAGGTAGGTGACCCGCTGGCCGCGCGCCAGGGTGAGGGTGTCTGCAAGCGGGCTGCCGCTGCCAGCGGTACAGGTGACCCCGGCACTCGCCTGGCAGGTCCAGGCCGGGGACTGCAGCTCGGACTGGATCGGTGACGACACATCTATGCCGCTCACGGTCTGCGAGCCACGGTTCTCGACCACGATGACGTACTCCAGATCGTCTCCGGGGCTCACGTTCCGCCGCTGGTTGTCGATGCTGACCTGCACGTCACCGCCGGTGACCAGGCCAACGGTCACGCTGGCCTCGTTGTCCAGCGGCTGCGTGTCGACGTCACGGGCCGTGGCGTGCGCGATGATGGTGACGCTGCCCGGCGCTGCCGGCAGGCCGGTCACCGCCAGCTCGTAGGCACGGGTGCCGTTCGGCGGGAAGGCCCCGATGTCGCAGTGCAGCTCCGCCGCGCTGGGACGGGTGCAGCCCTCGGGGGCGGCCAGCGTAACCGGCGCCGGGAAGTCCAGCGTCAGCACCTGCTGATGGGCACTCGATGGACCCGCATTGTGGGTGCGCAGCGCCAGCGGCAGCGGATCGGTCCCGGCCGGGTCGATCGGGTCGAGGCCGGCAGTCAATGTGACCTGTACGTCGTGCCGGATCATGATCGGGTCGCTGTCGCTGCCCTGGTTGTTGTCCGGATCGCGTTCGATGGCATCGTCGACGATGCTCGCCGTCGCGGTGTTGACCAGCGTGCCTTCGGCATTTGACAGCACCAGCGCATCAACGTCGATGTCGAGCTGCTCGCCGGCCGGAATCGACGCCACGAAGTCGATATCGCCGCTGCCTGCGGCCGGGCAGCTGCCGCTGCCGGAGGCAACGCAGGTCCAGTTCGCCGCCGCCAGTTCCTCGGGCAGGATGTCCAGCACGCGGACCTGTGGCGCGTCGCTGGGCCCGTGATTGGCCACGGTGATCTGGTATTGCGTGGTGGTGCCGGCGACCACGTCAGTGACACCATTGTCCTTGGTCACCGCGACATCCACTTCCGCGTGCACCAGCGCGGTCGGGCTGCTGCCGTCGTTGTCACCGGGGGTGGGGTCGGTGGAGCCAGGTTCCGGGATGATCGTGGCCTGGTTGTCGAGATCACCAAGGTAGGCAGGGTCGATCATCGCGCTGACGTCGAGGTCCACGCTGCCGCCGGGCAGGATGTCGACCGGCACCGACAAGTCGCCGGTACCGGTGCCGCTGGACGCGCAGTAGGAGCCAGCGCTGGCAGTACAGGTCCAGTCGAAGGCAATGATCGCGGCGTCGAAATCGTCGAAGACGGTGGCACCCAGCGCACTGCTGGGCCCGGCATTGTCGACGTGGATCCGGTACACGATGGGCTCGCCGGCAACGGCTTCCAGCGGTCCGGACTTGCTGATGCTGAGATCGGACACGGCGACAATCTGGGTGGTGTCGATGCCGATGTTGTCGCCCGGAAGCGGATCGGCACCGTCGGTGGGGCCAACGACCACGTTGTTGGTCAACACGCCGCGCGCACTCGGGTCCACCGTGGCGCTGAACTGCACGTCGGCCCAGCCGCCAACGCCGAGGTCCATGGTGCCCTGCGGCTGATCGCTGTCGCCCCCGGCAACCAGGCAGCGCGAAATTGCGGCTTCACGATAGTGGTGCACCGCACCCACCGGTGCGTAGGCATAGAGGTCGCCGCCGCCGGCATGGATCAGGCGCGGCGATGGACCGGCGCCGGGTGCCAGCAGATCGAACCGGAGGTCCAGCGAACCGTTGCTCCAGTCGCGGGCAAATACCCGCTGGCGACCCTCGACATCAGCGAGGTAAAGCCGCGAACCGGCGGCGTCGAGGGTGAGGCCGGTGGCTTCGACCAGTCCGGAAATGCCGTCCTCGCGCAGGCGCCAGGCAAGGCTGCCATCGGCCTGCGGCTCGAACAGGTTGATCGCCGTGTCGCCGAGCACATAGAGGCCGGCATCGCCGGGTGCCATCGCCAGCATGTCCGCGCCGACGAGTCCGTCCATTCCGTTCTCGCCCTGCCGCACGACGCCGCCGAACAACAGCTTGCTGCTGCCGTGGTCTATCTCGAACCAGCTCACCGCACGCGACGTCTGCGCCACGGCGAACACGAAGCGGTTGTCGCGACTGATGCGCAGATCCGCCACACCCTTGATCACGTTGCTTTCCAGACCAAAGGTGCCGATCCCGTCGCGGACGCGGTCGGTGAACTGCAGATCACCGGTTTCCGGATTGCGATGGAACAGGGCAATCGACTCGCTGCCCGGCGCTGCCACCAGCACCCAGGCGCCATCCGCCGACGCCTCCACGTGCACCGCACCGAGCAGACCGCTGACGCCAAACTGCCCGGAGACGAAGTGCTGCCGATGTTCCAGTGCGCCGGTTGCAGGATCCACGTCGAACACGACGAGGCTGTTGGCCGTCGAGCCGGTGACCAGCACCTGGCTGCCATCCGGTACCACAGCCACCGAAGAGGCACCCGCCAGGCCGGCCACGGTCGCATCGGGACCGCCGTCGCCATCATGAATGACGCCGGCTGCGGTCAGCGAACCATCGGGCTGACGGTCAAACATGATCAGCGCCGACCCGGTGCCGGACACGGCATAAAGACGCGTTCCGTCCGGTGCGCCAGCCATGCCGGTGATACCGGTCAGTGCCGGTTGGTCACTGCTGTCGATGTCATCGGCCAGAGCCAGCGGCATGTTGGCGGTGCAACTCCAGCTCCCGCTGCCCGGCAGCAGTCCGGCGTTGTCCACCGGGAACAGTGGTGCCGGGTCGTCGAACAGTGCGGCCAGCGCATCGGATACACCGGCATTGGCAAAGTGAATGTCATAGCTCAGCGATTCGCCGGCCACGACCTCGGTCAGTCCGTCGGTCTTGGTGGCTGACAGGTCTGGCGCTGGCACCAGGGTGTCGACGTCGCTGTCGCTGTTGTCGTTCGGGTTGAGTTCCTCGCCCACGCTTCGCGGCGACGCCGTCACGCTGTACTGCAGGCTGCCGCTGGCATTGGCGAACACCGTGCCACTGACCAGCAGATCAACGGTGCCGGCGGGCGCGATATCGACAAGCTGCTGTGACAGCTCATCCTTGCCCGCGAGCGCGCAACGGGATCCGCGTTCGCGCTGCCAGATGCCGATGCTGCCGCTGGCATTGCCCAGTGAATACAGCTGGCGCTTGTTCGGTGACACGAGGATGGCAGCGAGCCCGCCCAGCTGCGGGTGGTCGCCCACCAGGTAGCCGGTGAGCGCCTGCGGCGATTCGGTCTGCAGACTGAACAGCGAGATGCCGTCGGCCGTTGCCACATAGAGCCGCGCCTGGTCGCTGTCGAATTCGGTGGCAAGCGGGCCGTTCAGTCCATCAATGCGCCATTTCAGGACAAGCACCGGGTCCTGCGGCTCCTCGTCGAGCTTGAAGGCGGCCACCTGGCCTGCGCCGGTCGACGCCACGACGACGATGCCGTCATGCACCGCCACGTGCTGCGGATCCGCGAGGGCGCCCTGGTCGGCGACCGGCAGCTGGAAGTCCTCACGAACGGCCAGCAGGGTCAGGGCACCGGTTCCGGGATCGCGTGCGAAGGCCGCGATGGACGCATTGTCGGAAGCCACCGCGAACAGGCGATCGCCGTCCGCGTTCAGCGTGATTCCGGTGACGCCGTTCAGACCATTGATGCCGGCCTGTCCCTGAATCACCACACCGGCGGGCGTCAACTCGCCACTGCCCGCATTCACCGCGAAGATCGCGATGGCATTGTCGAGTGAGCCCGCCGCGTACAGGTACCCGCCACCCGGCGCCATCGCCAGACTGCTGACGCCACCGATGCCGCTGACGCCAAACTCGCCGTCGGTGTAGCGGGCCACATAACTGAGTTCGCCGTTGTCGGCGTCGCGAGCGAAGACGACCACCGTGTCGGCGGCCGTGCCGGCCACGTACAGGTACCGGTTGTCGGGACCCAGCACAAGGTCGGAAGCGCCGTCCAGGCCACTGATGCCGCCGCTGCCATTGCTGTAGTTGATCGGGTCCGAGAGCAGGCCGGTCAGCGGATCACGCTGGTAGCGAACCACCGTGGCGATGCCGCCCACCGTGCCGGTGGCATACGCAAACCGGCCAGCCGCGGACACGCGGATGCCGGCATAGGCGTCCAGCGGACTGGGCTGCCACTGCGGATCGACAAGCCCGCCGGCAATCGGCAGGGCCGAACAAGTCCACGACACGCCGTGCATCGCTGCCGGGATGACATCCTCCAGGCGCACGCGATTGGCATACGACGGACCGATATTCTCGATCTGCACCTGATAGCTGATGGCCGCTCCGGGGACCGCTTGGGTCTGGCCGTCGTCGACGCTGACCAGCAAGTCGGTGGCTGGCGACAGCACCGTATCGCCGTCGGTGGCGCTGTTGTCAGTTTCGTCGGGGTCGATGGCGTCCATGGCGCTCACGGTGGCGGTGTTCACCAGATGCCCGCTGGCGTTCTCGCCGATGACGCCGCTGGCCAGGAACAACACACTGCTGCCGACCGGCAGGTTGACCACCGCATCGAGGTTGCCGCTGCCGGATGCCGGGCACGCCGCAGTGCCGGTGGCCGAACAGGTCCAGGATGCCGAAACGAAGGCTGCCGGAAAATTGTCGATGACCCGCCCGCGGGTGTCGCTGGGGCCATCGTTGCGCACCCGGATGCGGTAGGTGACGGTCTCGCCGGGTGCGATCCCGCCAAGGCCGTCGAACAGGCTTGCCTGATAGTCCAGGCTGCCGCTGCCGACATTCCGGTCGAAGCTGTCGAGCGCGGCGTCGGTGGTGGACACGGCGTACAGGCGTGCCCCGTCGTACGCAACCTGCAGATCGGAAACACCGTCAAGACCCAGCACCTGGCCGCCGGTACTGGGAGCAGGATCGCCATTGGCCAGGCGACTGGCCAGCGACAGCACGCCACCGCTACCCACGTCAAACCAGACCAGGGCGGCGTCCGCCGCCGCTGCGACGTAGATCTGGCTGCCATCCGGCGTCAGCCGCAGGCGGCGGGCGCCGGTCATGCCGGTCACACCGCCCACGCCATCCTCGATCAGATCGGGCAGCAGAGCGAGGCTGCCATCCGGATCGCGCTGGAAATGCAGGATGCGGCCGGAAGTGGAAGCCAGCACGTAGAGGTTCTGGTCATCGGCAAACGCCAGCGAACTGACCCCTTCCATGCCGAAAATGCCGTCAGCGCCCTCGGCATAGCTCTGCACAAAGCTGAGGTCGCCGAAGCCGCCGCTGCCGGGATTGGGATTGCGCTGGAACACGGCGATGCTGTCGGTTTCCGCGCCCAGCACGTAGACATGCTTGCCGTCCGGTGCCACCGCAACCGCATTCGGAGCGCCCATGCCGGTCACGCCGGCCACCGCGTTCTGCAGCATCTGCCGGTATTCAAGCTTGCCGAAATCGGCGGAAAGGCTGTCGCGGTTGCGCCGGAACACGGCGATCGCATTGGAATAGCTGCCAACAACGTAGACCTGCCCACCGTCCGCTGTTGCCACCAGCGCACGTGCGCCGCTCATGCCGGCCACCCCCAGCACCCCGTTCTGCTCGGTCTCGAGATAGGCAAGGCTGCCGTCGGACGGGTCGCGCTCGAACGCCGAAACGCTGTTCTGCTCCGGACTTACCGCATACAGGTGCTCGCCGGCCGCACCGCCGATGACCAGGTCACTGACGGCCGCCAGCCCGATGGCGCCGTCTTCGCCGTTGCGCAGCACGCCGAGGTAATGGATGTCGCCGTCGTGCAGCTGACCCGGGTCATCGACGCGACGGAACATGCCGATGGCATTGTCCGCGCTGCCGGCCACGTACAGGTTGCGGCGATCACCGGCCAGCGCCGCGCCGCCGGCCAGGCCATCGTACTCGGCCAGGCCATCATCCTTGCTGATCGACAGATCCGCCTGGCTCGAGTTGGGATCGACATCCTCGGCCTCGTTGTTGTCCGGCGTGGTGTCCGCCGGCGAGTCGACATTTGCGCTGTTGGTCAGCGGGCCGCTCAGGGCCGGACTCACCTGCACGTCAATCAGGAACGTCACCGAACCGCCTGCAGCCACCCGGACCGGAACCGCATTGATCGAACCGGTTCCGCTGGGCGGGCAATAGGAGTCAGCCTGCCGACTGAAGCGGGCCACCGCGCCCTCACGACTGCCGGTGACATAGACCTGCCCGTGATCCTCGTCGATGACCAGACCACTGGCGCCGGCCAGACCCAGCACGGTGCCGCTGCTGTTGGAGCGCTGGCCCAGGTAGCTCAGCGAACCGTCCACCGGATCGCGCAGATACCACGCCAGCGCGTCGCCATCACGACTGGTCACGTAGAGGTGTTCGCCGTCACGACTGAGCGCGATGCGGCGCGGTCCCAGCAGGCCCTGTGATTCGCCCACGCCCTGGGTCACGTCGGAGCGGTAGCTCAGACGGCCGAAGTTGCTGCCGGCTGCGGTATCGCGCTCCAGCACGAGGATGCGGTTGGACTGGGTGGCCGCCAGGTACAGGAATCGCCCGTCGGCGTCGAAACGGGCGCCGGAGGCACCGTCCATCGCCACGCTGAAGCTGGACGCATCCTGCGTGGAGCGGTAGTTGAGCCGACCATCGGCCGGATCGATGTCGAAGCGACTGATGCTCGCCGAACTGGCCGACAGCGCATACAGCTGTGCGGCATCCGGGCTGGCCACCAGGTACTCGACGTTGTCCAGCCCGGCAACCTCGCCGCCGCCATCGCCCGGGTCGTCCACACCATTGACTTCGGTCTCGACGAGGCCGAGGGTTCCGGCCAGCGGATCGCGGGCATACACGGCAATGCTGTCCGCGTTGGCGGCAGCCACGTACAGGTAGGGCTGGCCGGCAGCAGGGCTGAGGACAAGATGCTGGGCCTGATTCAGTACGGCACCGGACTGTACTTCGACCAGACGCAGGACAAGACCCGCGCCGCTGTCGTCCACGGCAAAGACGGTGACGGCATCACTGGTGCGGCTGGCGACGTAGAGGAACTGCCCGTCGTCACTGGCCACGACGGCGCGCGCGCCTTCCAGGCTGTCGAGTATCGCGGTTCCGCCGGCGGCAAGATCGATGCTGTCTCCCTGACGCAGGGTCAGTTCCGGCGTCAGCACAGCGCTGCCCGGATCAATTGCGAAGACCGTGAGGGCGTCATCCAGCACACCGGCAACGACCAGGTGGCTGGCCTCGCCGCTACCGCCCGTCGAGAGCAGCGCAACGCCGCTGGCGCCGCCCAGCCCCGGCAGGTCGGTATCGCCGTCGAAGTGCGCATCCTCGAAGATCAGGCTGCCGGAATTGCTGGCCAGACAGGTCCAGCTGGCAGAGCCGCTGACAAAATCCGGATTGCTGTCGATCAGATCGCTGACCGTCACGGGACTGCCGACCGGATCGCCGAGGTTGCTCGGACCGGCGTTGCGGACCACGACCTCGTAGCGCACGGTGTCACCGCCCACCACCGATACCTGGTTGTTGGTCTTGCTGATCGACAGGTCACCCTGGGCCACCAGCGTGGTGATGTCGGTCTGCTCGTTGTTGCCAGGCGTGGGGTCGGTGAACCGATCCGGCAACCCGATGCTGGCGGTGGTGCTGACATCGCCCGTGGCGTCGGCGCGGATCAGCGTGGTCGCCCGATACTCCAGCACACCGTTGTTGGCGATGTTGACCAGGTCATCGATTGGCCCGCTGCCGCTGGCACTGCAGCTGGAACCACTGCCGACCTGGAAACTGGCGATGGCCTGGTCGGAAAAGCCGGCCGCATAGACGAAGGCGGAAACCGGACTCACCGCCAGCGCGTACACGCTGCCGATGCCATCAACGCCTTCGAGATTGTCGCGTCGGGTTTCAACCAGGCTCAACGAGCCGTAGCTGGCGCTGGAACGGTTGGCGTCGCGATCAAACACCAGCACCGCATTGGAACTCGCGGCTGCGACGTAGACCTTGCGGCCATCACGACTGACCTTGATGTCCTTCGGGCCGCGCATGTTGCTGATGCCGCCCGTGTCGTTCAGGTACTCGAAGCGCGGCAGCAGCTTGCCGTAGTCCGGACTGCCGGGGTCGATGATGCGGCTCATCACCACCACTTCGTGGCTGCCTTCCGCGCTGATGTAGACGTGCTGGTCATCCCCGGGGTTGATGCCCCGGGACAGGCTGATTGCGGTCGGCAGCCGGGCGCCGATCTGCACGGCCTGGACGAAACGCAGCTTGCCGAAGTCCGGACTGGCGGCGGCTGTTTCCCGCTCGAAGACGACCGCCTCGCCCTGCCCGCTGTTGCCGCGGCTGATGCCGATCAGGAACTGGCCGTCCGCGCTCAACGTCATGTCGTGGATGCGCTCCAGCCCGTGCACAGCGGCAACACCGGCGCGCGCCTCGCCGACAAAGCTGAGCGTACCTGCGTTGTTGCGGAAGATGGCAATGGCCTGCTCATTCTCGGCCGCCACGTACAGATGCGACGAGCCGGCGTCCATGGCCATGCCGGTAGCACCGAGCAGCGCGCTCACGCCGCCCTGTCCATCGTGAAACACCTGACTGAAGGCAAGCAGGCCCGTGTTCGGATCACGATTGAACACGGCCAGGCTGTCGTCATCCGCGCTGGTGACGTAGACGCTGTTGCCGTTGGGGCTGACGAGCACATGGCGCGGAGCGCCCAGCCCCTGAACGCCGTTCACGCCATCGTAGTAGGCGGTGACGTACTGCAGGTGCTGACCGGCGCTGTCAATCGTCTGGCCGAGCATGTCGTGACGCGAGAACACGGCCAGCGAGTGGTCGCCGCCCAGGCTGACCGCATACAGATGGCGACCGTCCGGGCTGGCCGCGATATCGGCTGGCGCATTGATGCCGTCTACCGGACCGGGAAGATCGCCCTGGCGATCCACTTCCACCAGCGCAAAGCGCGGATCCGGTGCGCGCCGGCTCAGGACTTCCAGCGCAGGCGTGCTGGCAGACCCCAGCGCGATCAGTACATGGCGACCGTCCGCGGTGAAGCGGATCGCGTCCGCCGGATCGCTGCTGGCCGAGCTACGTGACGGCAGCGCATCAAAGGTCAAGGTGCCGTTGACGGTGTCGCGACGAAGCTGAAGCAGCTGGCTGCTACCGGCAATCACCACCAGCAGGTGCTCACCATCGGGTGCCACGGCAAGGCGATCAGCATGTTCGAACGCATCCGCCGGCAGACCCGAGTTGAAGTCGCCGGGTGCGTAGCGAGTGCCAAGCGACAGGCTGCCGCTGCCACCGTCCGCCGTGTAGTTGATCAGCACCAGCTCGCCGGTGCTGCTGCCGAGCGCATAGATCTGCGCGCCTTCCGGACCTTGGCGCAGGTCCGCAATGCCACCCAGCGCGGCATCGCCAAGCGTGTCGAGTTCGGCCAGCCGGCCGGCCGGAATCGAACCACCGCCCGCGCCCAGTGCATACATGTGCAGCTGCGGAGAAGCCGCGGTGGCAACGAAGAGCAGGTTCTGTCCCGGCGCAACCGCCATCCGCCGCACGTCGCCGGGATCGGTCAGTTCGTCTTCCGTCGGCAGGCCGCTGCCGGGATCCAGCGTGAACATGCGCACGCCGTCATCCGAACTGACGTACAGGCTGTGGTTGGCGACAACTACCTGCT
This sequence comes from Lysobacterales bacterium, assembly GCA_020442545.1. Classification (GTDB taxonomy): domain Bacteria; phylum Pseudomonadota; class Gammaproteobacteria; order Xanthomonadales; family Xanthomonadaceae; genus JACKOX01. The sequence continues at coordinate 6,101 of JAGRJX010000013.1, read as the reverse complement.
GCGGATTGGCGTCGCCCACAGGTACGCTGGCAGCAAAGGAGATCTTGCCGAAGCCCGGGTCGGCCGGATTGGTGATGCGGTTGAACATCACCAGGTTGGCGCTGGCCGGCGAGCCGCCAGCGTCGTTGGACAACACGTAGATGCGCGCGCTGTTGGCGCTGATCGCGATATCGACCGGCGCTTCCATGCCGGTCACGGTGGTGCCGGAGTCGCCCGGGTCATCCACACCGTTGGTCTCGGTTTCAAGCTCGGTCAGCTCGCCGAAATGCAGGCCCGGGACATTGTTGCGGGTGTAGGCCAGCAGCGTTGGCACGCCGCCAAGGGTGACCAGCTGGTAGACATGCCGGCCATCGTTGGTGGTGATCAGCCCCGCCCCCGCACTGCCGCCAGGCCCGGCCGTCTGCGGCGAACCCAGATCACCCGGAATCGGGGTAATCGAACTGCAGGTCCAGCTCGCGTTCTGCAGTTGCGGTGCAAACAGATCGCTCACCCTTGCGCCGAATACGTCGCTCGGTCCGTGGTTGGCAACCCGGATCACGTACTCGTTCTCAGTGCCCGGGACTGCGGTGCTGCGACCATCGGTGTTGGTGACCTCGATGTCGGCCGAACCGCCGATATTCGCGATCACGCTGTCGCTGCGCGCCAGCGTTGCCCAGTTGAGGGTGACGGTGTTGGTGATCTGACCGCTGGGTGCATCCGTGGTGTCCACTTCGACCAGGAAGCGCCGTTTGCCGTTGAGCGGCAAGTCGAAGCTGGTGCTGAAGACGCCACTGTTGATTGTGGCCGCGCTGCAGTCCAGCGCGCCCGAACCGGGCGCGACGCTGCACCAGGTCGCGGTGGCGGGGGCAAGCTGGGCATCACTCAACGGATCATCCAACTGCACGCCGATCGCCCTGCTTGGACCACGGTTCTCGACGTCCACCGAATACACCAGATGGTAGAAGAGCTCGCCATCAACCGGCGCAATGCTGACCAGGCGCTTGTCGATCAGCAAATCGGCATCCGGCACCAGCGTGGTGTCGTCATCCTCCGACGCGTTGTCCAACGGATTGGAATCCGAGGTGCCAGCCGGCACCGTGATCGCCGCCGTGCTGTCCAGATCCCCGCTGGCGCGGCTGTCGATGCGACCGCTTGCGGTGAACTCCACCCGCGAACCGGCGGGCAGGTCAACCAGGTGATCGACAAGACTGGCGGCGTTGATTGGATCGGTTGGCGTTCCCACCCCGCAGTTGCTGCTGTTGTTGTTGCAGCAGGCACCGTCGAACGCACTGCACTGCCACTGGATGCTGGCGCCGACAAAACCGGCTTCCAGCGTCCCCGCCGCGTAGACCGGCAGCGCGGCATCCAGGGACACCGCATTGACGTGAACAAACCCGTCGTTGCGGACAATGACCTTGTAGTCGTGGTCTTCGCCGGGGACCGCGGTGGTGGCAGCATCGGAAATCGTCACGGACAGATTGCTCTGCACGCGGACGGTCACATCGGCGCTGTCGGTATCGGGAGTCCCCGGCGGCGTCAGAAGCGTGAAGCCGGTTGCGCTCGCGGTGGCGGAGGCCTGGTTCTGGATGACATCCCCATCGCTGCTCGACAGCGAGGAAGCAACGTGTACGCGCACCACGCGCGACGCTCCGGCCGGGATCATCAGACCGACCCCCGAGAGATCCTGTCCGCTGCCCGTCGTGGTCTCGCCAACGCAGCCCTCGATGGTGCCCGGACCGGTCTCGTTCGGACAGAACTCCCAGCATGGAGGGCTCGATTCGCCGCAGGTCGCGGTGTCGCCAAGCAGGCGCGGGTCCAGCGTGTCGGCAATGGTGACGCCATCCTCGCCGGCACCGCGTCCGATGTCGCTGGGACCGTGATTGGTCACGGTGATGTCGTAGTAGAAGCCGTTGCCGCGTGCCACTTCGGTGGCCGCGGTGCCGGCCTGCAGGAAGGCTTCCTTGGTCAGCTCGATGTCGGCCTGGCGATCAACGGCGTAGTAGTTGGACTCGGTGTCATTCGCTGAATCGTCGTCTGTCTCGGTATCGTCGCTGGCGGCAACCTCGGCTGCGACCTCGATCACCTCCAGCACCGCGGCACTGTCGAAGGCGAGATCGGTGAACTGCAGGGTCTTCTGTCCGCTCGCCGCGATGGAACCCGTGGACACCGTCACCGTGGAGCCGCTCACGGTGCCGCTGGTGGTTCCACAGCCAGTGCAGGTCCAGTTGCCACCCGTCACCTGGGCCGGCAGCGTGATGGTCAGGTCAGCACCGCCGCCGTCGCTGGGACCAGCGTTGCTGACAACGACATCCAGCGAGGTGTTGCTGGTACCGGGGACGTAGATTTCGCTGGGAGCACCCGAATCGGTGGATGCCGGCGTGAAGGACACGCTGTAGTCGGCGTGCACCTCACGCGAATAGGTGTTGGTCGGCGCATTGTCGGAGGTGTCGTCGTCGGTATCACCGCTGGCCAAAGTCAGCGTCGGACTGAAATCGATGGTGGCGCCGCTGGCGTTGGCGTCATAGTCGATGGACAGAACGACATCCACGCTGGCGGACGCTGCCAGTGTGACATTGGTACTGATGTTGCCGGTGCCACCCGATGTCGAGCAGGCAGCCGCCGGCGTGCATGACCAGCTGGTCGTGTTCGCCACGCCGCTCGGCATGGTGAGCGCCAGCTGCGCTGCCTGCGCGTCACTGGGGCCGTTGTTGGTGACCGTCAGCGTGAGCGCATTGGCGGTCGAGCCCGGGACGTAAGGGTCGTAGGGAGCCGCCGTCGAAGCAGGCGTAAACGCCAGCGCGAAGTCCGTGCGCGCATCGCGGTCCAGGTCGACGCTGTCGCTGTGTGTGCCAGTCGCATCGTTGGCCGCCGCCGGCACGGTGATCGATGCCGCATGACTGATCGGATCAGCGCTTGCGTCGGCGGCGTAGCTCACATTGACGGTATAGGTCTGGCTGCCGCCGGCCGGCAGATCGATCCCGGACAGACTGAGGTTGCCACTACTGTTGGCCGGGCAACCACTGCCTGTGCAGGTCCAGCTGCCAATGGTGCTACCGGACGGCGCTGTCTCCGTCACCTTGACGCCACTGACATCCGATGGACCGGCGTTGGAGACGACAACGGTATGCACACCGGCTGATCCCGGGGTGTAGGTGGTTGGCGTGCTCTGCACATCCACCGACACCACGCTGTGCAGCGACAACGTGAGATCGTTGTCCACGTCGGTGGCGGTGCTGCCGCCGTCCGTCACCGTGCTATCCAGGGTCAACGGGTCCGCCGAAAGGCCGACATCGAAGTAGCCGGTCAGTGCGAACGACAGCTTGCCGCCGGAGGCCGCAATTGCAAGGCCACTGCGGGCGAGGCTGCTGGCACCGCTGCCGCTGCTGGTCCCGCCACAGCTGCTGCCAGAGCCGGTCGCGCTGCAGGTCCAGTCGAAGGTCGCCCCGGCCGGCACGTTGATGCTCAGCTGGGCGGCGGTCTCTGCCGTATTGCCGAGGTTGGTGATTTCCAGGGTGTAGCTACCCGAGCAGGCCGGGGTGAAGCTGCTGCTGCAACCCGGCGTGTAGGTCGTGTCGCCCGACCAGGAGGACTGCAGAACCACGGCAGCCTGGGCCGTGAAACTGCAGCACAACAGCAAGACGACAAGCACGCTGCTCCAGCAGCGGCTCGGGACGGATGCATTCCGCAGAGGCTTTTGCACGATGCAGTTCCTGTTCGGGAGCAGGTGATCGCCGTGACGATCACGACGACCGGTGCGGTCGCGAGATTCGGTTTCCGGGCGCTGTGCAGCGGGCCGTCGCGCGGCTGCTTCACGGTCAGCCGGCAGCCGATGCATCGGCTGCCGGCGTACGGATGACAGCGGGCCGCTCTGATTGCTCAGATCAATCCTGTTTCTGCACACAACGGTGTCCCCATGGTCCCCGGTTGCGCTCGGCGATCGTCTCGCTGTCATCCGACCGCCCCGATGCACGAATGGCATCGGCGAGTGACGGCGGATTACCCCGTGCAGACAGCCACCGGGCGCTCCATGGGCACCATTAGCAACCAGGAAGGCCGTGCCAACAATGTGCCGACGGCACACACAAACAGGGGGTCAGTTTCGGCCGTCTGCCAACAGGCTGCCATACAGGAGACGAGCTTCGGCACGCCCGCTGACACCCAGCTTGGCGTACAGATTCTCCAGGTGCCGCTTGACCGTTCCCGGGCTGATCTGGAGCCGGTCTGCAATCTCGCGATTCTGTTTTTGCAGCACCAGACCTTCCAGAACGTCCTTTTCGCGCTGGCTCAATGACAGGAACGCCCGCCGAAGATTGTTGGCATCGCCCCGTCGCCGCTGTGCCGGCGCGTTCAGCGTGCGCTGGAGAATCGCGCGGACGTGCTCGGACAACAGTTCCAACTGCAGTTCGCTGCGAAGATCGAATCCTTCCTTGTCGCGGAATACATCGATCTGCAGCCAGCTGCCGCCGGGCAGCTCCAGCCGGCTGCACAGGTGGCGCGCATCCTGATCACTGGCCGCCACCGCTCCTGCAGAACGCCGGGCACGACGGCGCTGGCTCCAGGTCAGCTGCTGCGCGTGCCGGGTGTCGGCGGCGAGTCCGGCCTCGCCGAGCAGTCGCTGCAGGCGACTGTCGCTCGCCCAGGAAAGGTGCACTTCATCCGGCGCCACCAGCAGGTGCAGCGCCGAGACCAAGCGGGCGCTCAGCCCCTGTCTGCCATCGGCGTCGTGCAGGCGCAGCAGCGCCGTGCTCAGCACCTGCAGGTCAGCGCGCTCGGTGTTGATCATTCGCGCCTCCGCTTCTGATCCGTGCGTGCACGGTGCAAGACGGCACTGCCGGTCGTGAACGACGCGCCCGGGCAAGCGGCCCATCCGACGGGCCGCATCGACACCGGGTTCGCCTTTCCGGGGTCGTCGGAGCCTACCATTCCCCGATGTTCGGCATGGATGTCCACGGCTCGCGTGGCGGCAACGCGTCGCCTTTCTGCAGCAGCTCGACGGAAATCCGGTCGGGTGATCGCACGAAGGCCATGTGGCCGTCACGCGGCGGGCGGTTGATGGTGACGCCCATGGCCTGCAGGTGCGCGCAGGTGGCGTAGATGTCGTCCACGGCGAAGGCCAGATGGCCGAAGTTGCGCGCGGAACCATAGTCCTCCGTGCTTCCCCAGTTGTGGGTGAGCTCGATCTCGGCGTCCGGATTGTCGGCTGCTGCGAGGAACACCAGTGTGAACTTGCCCTGCGGCACGTCGCGGCGGCGCTTTTCGATCAGGCCGAGGCCTTCGCAGAAAAACTTCAGGGTGGCATCCAGATCATGGACGCGGATCATGCTGTGCAGGAATCTCACTGCCGCCACTCCCTTGGTTGCCGACACTCCCGCGAGGGCGGGAATGACGGCAGAGACCATGCTGATCGTCAGACAAGCTCAACCTCGCTGGATGCGGCGCACGAACCAGACGACCAGCGCGGCGAAGGCGGCGGCGGCGACCAGTTCGACCACCAGCATCGACGCCCAGTCCGTGCCAATACCCGCTGGTCGCGCACCGGTAATGAAGGCAGCGCCCGCGATGCCAACGCCGAGCAGGCCTTCGCCGCCGACGAAGCCGGAACCCAGCAGCACGCCGCGCTCGGTGCGCGCGTCCTTGGTCGCCTGGTCGCGATTGCGGGTCAGCCACCAGTGCAGCAGGCCGCCAAGGAAAATCGGCGTCATCGTCGACAGCGGCAGGTAGACACCCACGGCGAACGGTAGCGACGGCAGGCGGAACAACTCGCAGAGGATGGCGATGCCCACGCCGATGCCGACCAGCGTCCACGGCAGCGACTGGTCGATCACGCCGTCAATCACCAGCTTCATCAGCGTGGCCTGTGGCGCCGGCAGTTCCTGCGTGCCGAAGCCGAACGTGTCGGCCAGCAGCAGCACCGACAGGCAGACGAAGGTGGCCGAGGTCAGCACGCCCAAGATCTGGCCGATCTGCTGCGAGCGCGGCGTGGCACCGAGCAGGTAGCCGGTCTTGAGGTCCTGCGAGGTGTCGCCGGAAATCGACGCGGCAATCGCCACTACGCAGCCAACCATCAGCGCCGTCGCCTTGCCGGAGATATCGTCCCAGCCCAGCGCCATGAAGATGGTCGC
>JAGRJX010000107.1 GCA_020442545.1 Lysobacterales bacterium | reverse complement strand
GCGAACAGGCCGCCAGCGTGCTGGCAACCGTCAAACGCGACGGCATCGAGGCCCGCGGCGGCGAATGGAGCACCGACGAGGAAGCCGCGTTCAAGTCACCGATCCGCGACCAGTACGAGCACCAGGGCCATCCCTACTACGCCAGCGCCCGCCTCTGGGACGACGGCATCATCGATCCCGCCGACACCCGCCGCGTGCTCGGCATGGCGCTGTCCGCCAGTCTCAATGCACCGATCGAGCGCGAGCATTTCGGCGTATTCCGGATGTAACTTGTGCGCTGACAGGTCCGGTCGAACAGCAACTCAATGTGGCCTCATGGACCCTTCGCGACCTTGTGGAGTCGGCTGGGCCAGCGAGCAGCTGCGGCAGTTGGGCGACGCACCAATCTGGCTGCAGCCAGCATTTGCCCGGACCGGAGGACGAACCCAGCGCGCCATGCGTTTCGCCAGCGATCCGCGGCGTGACAGTCGCAGTGCAAGGCGGCCACGCAAGCGTCGCATCATCTCCGGAGCAAGCTGGCTGGCCAGTTTGGTGACGCAGACCGCCAGCACCACCGCCAGCACCAGCGATTGCGTCAGACCGTACAGCGTCACGATAGTGCCCTCGCCAGCTGATAGGTGATGAATGACGCCAGATAGGCCAGCCCGAACAGGTAGCCGGTGGCGATGCCCACGTTCTTCCAAGAGTTGGTTTCGCGCTTGATCACCGCCAGCGTGGAGAGGCATTGCGGGGCGAAGACATACCAGGCCAGCAGCGACAGCGCCGTGGCCAATGACCACTGGTTGGCGATGATTGGCCCCAGCGCGGTGGCGATGCTGTCGTCGCTGCCGGACAGCGCGTAGACGGTGCCCAGTGCCGATACGGCAACCTCACGTGCGGCAAGGCCGGGAATCAGCGCAATGCAGATCTGCCAGTTGAAGCCAATCGGCGCGAACAGCGGTTCCATGAAGCGACCAATGCGCCCGGCAAGGCTGTAGTCGATCGCCGGGCCTGTGAAATCGGCCGGCGCGGCGGGATAGCTGGACAGGAACCAGAGCAGCACGGTCAGCGTCAGAATGATGCCGCCGACACGGGCGAGGAAGATCTCTACGCGCTGCCAAAGGCCGAAGGCGATATCGCGCAGCACCGGCAGGCGATAGGTCGGCAGCTCCATGATCAGCGCGTGCTCGCTCTTGTCGCGACGGATGAGTTTCATCACCCAGGCCACGCCCATCGCGCTGAAAATGCCGGCAAAGTAAAGCGTGAAAAGCACCACGCCCTGCAGGTTGAAGACACCCAGCACGCTCTGCTGCGGGATGAAGGCGGCGATCAGCAGCGTGTACACCGGCAGCCGCGCCGAGCAGGTCATCAGTGGCGCGACCAGTATGGTAGTCAGGCGGTCGCGCGGATCGGCAATGCTGCGAGTGGCCATGATGCCGGGGATCGCGCAGGCAAAGCTCGACAGCAGCGGTATGAAAGAGCGGCCATGCAGACCCGCGCCGCCAACCACGCGATCCATAAGGAAAGCGGCGCGGGCCATGTAGCCCAGGTCTTCCAGCAGGATGATAAAGAAGAACAGGATGACGATCTGCGGCAGGAACACGAGCACACCGCCGACCCCNNCAGGCAAAGCTCGACAGCAGCGGAATGAAGGCACGACCAGTGAGGCCCGCCTTGAACATCAGCCGATCCAGCAGGAATGCCGCGCGCGGCAGGTAGCCGCTCTCCTCCAGCACCAGAATGAACAGGAACAGGATCACGATCTGCGGCAGGAACACCAGTACGGAGCCGAGGCCGCCAAAGATGCCGTCGGCGATCAGGCTCTGCAGCGCACTGCCGTCCGGGAACCAGCCGGATACGAGCGCGCCCAGCCAGCCGACGCCAGCTTCGATGCCATCCATCAGCGGCTCGGCCCAGCTGAACACGGCCTGGAAGATAAAGAACATCAGCGCGGCGAGCAGCAGCGGCCCGACCAGCGGATGCAGCGCCCAGCGATCGATGCGGTCATCAATGGCAGCCGTGGAGCTCGGCATGCTCACGGCGGCATCAAGCATGGCGCGCACATTGTCGTGCAGGTCGCCATCGGATGCCGCCGCCGGAGCAATATTCTGGCGGCGCTCGGCGATGTGGCGAAGCAGTTCGCTGGCACCATCACGCTCCACCGCCACCGTTTCGACCACAGGAATGCCGAGCCGGCGCTCGAGTTCAGCCTTGTCTATCAGAATGCCGCGACGTCGTGCGGCATCCATCATGTTCAGCGCCAGCACCATCGGCCGGCCCAGACGCGCGACTTCCAGCACGAAGCGAAGGTGCAGGCGCAGGTTGGTGGCATCGGCCACGCAGACGATCAGGTCCGGCGCAGGTTCATCCGGATGATGGCCACGACAGATGTCGCGGGTGATCACCTCGTCGGGACTGGCCGCGTCGAAGCTGTACGCCCCGGGCAGATCCAGCAGCGGATGGCTCTCACCGTCAGGCAGATGCAGCCGACCTTCCTTGCGTTCGACGGTGACGCCGGCGTAGTTGGCGACCTTCTGGTGGCTGCCGGTCAGCAGGTTGAACAACGCCGTCTTGCCGCAGTTGGGGCTGCCGACCAAGGCGATGCGCAGCACGGCCGTGCTCATGCTGCAGCTCCGGGCGAGACTCCGGTATCCGGCATGGCGACGTTGATGCGGGCGGCCTCGGTGCGCCGCAACGCGAACCGCGTGAAGCCAACGGTCACCAGCAGTGGGTCGCCACCCAGCGGTGCCCTGGCGACGATACGCACCGGTTCACCGGAAACGAATCCCAGGTCGCGCAGGCGTCGTGCGATCAGGTCATTTTCATGGCTGGCCTGCACGTCTTTGACGAGGGCATTCTGACCGGTCTTGAGTTCGTCGAGGCGCACGGCTTGACTTTAACAATAGGAATGATTCGCATTATACCCTTCCCGCTCCGCACGCCAAACCGGTCTGGCGCATTGCGCGTCAATTGTCGCTGTCGTCACGGGCGGACCCGGCCTTGCCCGCCACGTCTTCCGTGCGCAGACCATCCACCCGTTTGGCGGTATCGGCGCCAGTTCCGGATGCCGTCGCCGGCACGTTGGTCGCTTTCGGCGAAGCTGCTGGCGTGTCTGCCGGTGCGGCAATCTTGGGAGTGGATCCACCGCTGCCCTCTGCTGATGACGACTCGTGCGCCGGTACGCGGCCGCGCCGATGACTCCGCTCGCGCGCAGGCCCTTTTTCCAGCACCTCGATTTGCGGCTCTTCCCAGCTGCCGCCGACATGGTAGAGCGTGCGCCCCATCTGCTTCATCGGCTTTTGCAGCATCGCCTGCGCAACAGCACCGATTGCCGCACCCGCCGGGCCGCCGGCCAGCGCGCCGACCACCGGCAGCACGCTGCTGGTGCGTGGCAGCACCTCCATGCGCTGGTCGTAGTCGCGCGCCACCAGTCCGGTACGACCGCTGATGTGGATATCGGCGGCCGGACTGTCGATGTGCAAGTCGTCGGTGAGCGCATTGCCATCGTCGAGGCGAAAGTCGCCCGCGATGGCGTTGAAACTGAAGCCCTGCTGGAAAAAGTCACTGAAGTCCAGCGACAGGCGCCGTGGAATCTCGGTCAGGCTGACCAGCCCCAGCAGGCGACCTGCACCGGGATCGACGTCCGGGATGCGACCCTCGCCGACCGACAGCCTGAGTTCGCCTTCGAGCTTGGCCAGCGCGAAGGCAGAAGGTGACCCGGCCCAGCCACCGTTCAACTCAACCAGCGTCTGCCCACCCTCAAGAATGCTGCTAAAACCCAATGATTTCAGCATTTTGGCAACGCTTTCTGATGTAAAACGCAAATTGAAGCTGGAGCGCTCGGACCCGTCCACCAGTTGCCAGTTGCCGCTGGCATGCAGGATGAGGTCATCTGAACGTGTCTCGAACTGCTCGACGTGCAGCCCTTCCGGCGTGGGATAGCTTTCCAGGCGGCTGCTGCCGAGCCTGGCATCGGCGAAATGCAGGTCGTCAATGCTGAAATGCAGCGGGGGCACTGCCGATGGCAGCAGGCTGGACAGCATGCGGTTGCTCTGACTGAGGTCCGCTGACGGCCAGTACAGTCGCTTGAAGCGTCCGGTAATGCCGCGCGTTGCCAGATCGGTGCCTGGCACCTCCACGCTGCCATTCAGGCTGGTGCCGGCAAACCGGACCAAACGGTCGCCGTCCGGTCCGGCCTCAAGGGCCAGGTGCGTATCGGCAAAGCTGCGACCCAGCAGGTCAAGCTGGCCGATATCCACCGCCACCTCGCGCAGCTCGGCACCGGCACCGTCTCCGCTCGCCAGCATCGCCCAGCCGGCCGCGTCGAGAACGGCAACGCTGCCGTTGACGTGCAGACCATCGACGCCATCAGCCGGTGGCGCATCACCACCGCCAAACACGGCCGTGCCGGCCAGTCCACCCGCATCCGGGAAGCGTGCACGCAACTGCATCAGTCCGCCCAGACGCAGGTCCAGCCAGGTAGCCGGCAGGTCCAGACTGAGATCGACCGGCATCTTCGCGGCGGCAACCTTTTTCAATGGCGCCGGGAGCAGCGTTTCGACGCCAACCAAATCGGAACGCACGCGCAGACGGGTTTCCGGTGTCGTCGCCGCCAGACTGTCAGCGTCCTGGTCACCGCCGTCGATCGCTGCTGGCCCCCGCCCGACGCTCAGGAACAGCGATGTCTCGGCCGCGCCTTGCAGGTAGGGCTGAAGCCACAATGTGCTGTCATCCTCGGCCAGCAGACCATCCACATCGAAGCGCCCGCGCAAGGTTGCCTCCACGGCATGCCCAGGCACGGACGTGAAAGCACCGACTGCAATGCTCAGGCTGGCCGCCTGCTCGCGGTAACCGACGCGCAGCTCCGAGGCCAGAAAGCCTTCGTCGCTGAACTCGACGCGCCCGCTGGCTGCGGCAAATTCCAGCCCCCACCGCGTCGAGGCAAGATCGGCGCCACTGAGATCAACGCGGCCATTGACCCGCTTGTCGCCCAGACCGGCCTTGAACGGCAGGTCCAGCGCAACGGCGACACTGCCCTCGCCGCCGATGCTGAGCCCCTGCATCTGTTCGCCGTAGCGATGTTCCAGCGGACTGCGATGCAGCAGCTGCAGCAGGCGTTCGCCAGAGCCGCTGCCGGCGATATCCAGCAGCAGCCGCGCCTTGCGGAAGTCATCAATGACGCCGGTAGCACGTGCCACCTTCACTCCGGCGATCTGGGCTTCAACCGCGACTTCCATGCCCTCGTTGAGGAAGCGGGCAACGCCATTGAGGTGCTCGGCCCGCGGCCAGTCGCCGGGCTGGTAGTCCAGCGTCACGTCGTCCAGCTGCACCACGGCCTCGAAATGGCCCTGCTCCGGCGAGCGGAACGGCCAGTCGTCGAAATCACCCTGGATCAGCAGTCGCCCTTGTCCGGTGCGACCGTCCACCAGCGCCTGGTCGAGCCAGCGGATCACCTTTGCCGGCATCTTGCGCGGCACCCAGAACTGACCAGCCGCGCTCAGCGGCCCCGGTGCGGTTTCCGCAAACAGATCGACGCGCGGCCTGGAGCCATCGTTCTGCAGCTCGATCCAGCCCTTTGCGCGAAGCCCCACGTCCTCGGTGACAAGGCCCAGGCTGTCGGTACCGATCCGCCAACCATTGCCGCTTCGCCAGAAGCCGACGCTGCCGTCCGCCACCACGTTCTGCGTCCCTCGGAACAGGCCACGCGCGTCGAAATGGAACGTTGCCGGATCAAACTGGAACTGCCCGCCATCGGCATCGAAATCGAGGCGCCCGGAAACCCCTTCAACACCGGGTACGCGACGCATCCGGGCCAGGGTGACGTTTTCCAGATGCGCCTGTCCGCGGCAATCCACCCCGCCGCTGCAGCGCGCGACGAGGTCGCCAAGCCGCGCGGAAGGCACGGCGGCATACAGCCATTCCCGCAGTCGCGGTGACAGCCGGCTTGACAGCATGACGAAGGAAAGCAGCGGCTGCAGGTCCAGCTGTGCGGCCTGCGCCTGCCAGCCGTCGGCCTGTCGCCGCAGCCAGATCGCCTCGCCATCGAAGCGGCTGCCACCGTCCTCGATGCCCCACACCGGCAGATCCAGCCGCCAGCCGTCCTCCTCACGCCGCCAGCTGGCCTCGAAGCGCAGGCGCTCCACGGCGCTGCGCAACTGCACTTCACCGCTGTCCAGCAGCAGACTGTCGACGCCGTAGAGCGCGAGGTCGGCGACATCCGCGGATGCACGCACGGAAACCAGCCTGCGCTGGTCGATGCGCGCCCACAGGTCCAGATCGCCGTCGCCGGCGGCAAGGCCAATACCGCCCGGCATCAGCCCTTCCAGCCAGTGCGCCAGCGGCAGGCGTTTGCCCCCGGCATACAGATCTCCTTGCTGCAGCGAGGCATCGAGATCGCCGGCGATGCGCAGCGGCGGCGCATCGCCGTGCCAGGCACTCAGACCGAAGCGCACGCGACCACCCAGCGCCAGCAGGCGCGCGTCGATGCGCTCCAGCTCGTAGTGCAGACCACTCTTCGCGCTGTCAACGGTGAGACGGGCACCGTCGATGCGGATTTCGCCCAGCCCCTGCAGGCTGTTCAATGCGTCACCATCGCCGCCCCCGCCGCCGAAGCCGCCCAGCGTCCAGCGCCCGTCTTCCGACTCCTGCAGCTTGAGGTCAAGGCCACGAAGGTGCAGCTCGGTCAGCGCACGCCCCGGCAACAACCCCGAATAGACGCTGACCAGCAGCTGCGCACGACCAACTTCGATGGCACCCCTGCCTTCGCCGATGCGCAGGCCGTCCAGCGTGATCAGCGGCCCACGACGGGTCCAGACGGCGTCGCCGAGGCGGAAATCGACCGTCTTGCCGCTGCGCTTGCTCAGCCAGTCGGCGATTTCCTGCGGATGCTCGCGCACCAGCGGCAGCAGCTGGCTGGCCCCCGCCACCAGCACGCCCGCAAAGATGACAAGCACGGCAAGGCCGTACAGCACGAAGCGGCGCAGGCGCCGCCAGCGGCGCCGCCACGTCGTCATGGCTGCGGCCTCGTCATGGCCTGCGCGTCACGATCCGTCATCCGATCCTGCTGCCCCTGTCTTCCGGCAGTGCTGGGGGTCAGACCAGCACCACGTCGTACTGCTCCTGCCCGTACTGCTCGTCCGCCTGGAAGCGGATGGTCTTGGCGATGAACTCCTCCAGTTCCGCGACTGCCGCCGACTCCTCGTCGAGGATCTTGTTCACCACCACCGGGGATGCGATCACCATCAGCGTCTCCGCCTCGAATTGACGAACCGCACGGGTGATCTCGCGAAACACCTCGTAACAGACCGTTTCCGGGGTCTTCTGCACGCCGCGTCCAATGCACTGGCTGCACGGCTCGCAAAGCTGGCGCTCCAGGCTTTCGGTGGTGCGCTTGCGGGTCATTTCCACCAGTCCCAGCGGCGAGAACTCGTACACCGTGGTCTTGGCGTGGTCGCGGGTCAGCGACTTCTCCAGCTGCCGCATCACGTGCCGGCGGTGCTCCTCATCAACCATGTCAATAAAATCGATGATGATGATGCCGCCGAGGTTGCGCAGCCGCAGTTGGCGCGCCACCGCCTGTGCGGCTTCGAGGTTGGTGCGGTAGACGGTTTCTTCCAGGTTGCGATGACCAAGGAAGGCGCCGGTGTTGACATCCACCGTGGTCATTGCCTCGGTCTGATCAACGATGAGGTAACCGCCCGACTTCAACGGTACCTGCTTGTGCAGCGCGCGCTGGATTTCGTCCTCGGCGCCGTACAGATCGAAGATCGGCCGCTCGCCGGGATAGTGCTCGATACGCTCGACCAGTTCCGGCATGAACTGCTGCGCAAAGGTCTGCATGCGCTCAAAGGTCTCGCGCGAGTCGACGCGCACCTTCTCCACGCCCTCGTGCATCAGGTCACGAAGCGCGCGCAGCGGCAGCAGCAGGTCTTCATAGACGCATTGTCCGATCCCGGCATCGCGGTCGTTGCCTTCCACCACCGACCAGGCCTTGGCGAGATAGTCCAGATCCTCGTTCAGTGCCGCCTCGCTCTGCCCTTCGGCGTTGGTGCGGACGATGTAGCCGGGACCGCTGTCGCGGGACGAGCCGGACAACAAGTCCTTGAGACGCGCACGTTCGGCCTCGTCCTCGATGCGCACGGAAACACCGAGCACCGCGCTGTGCGGCAACAGCACGAGGTAACGCGACGGGATGCTCAGCTGCGTGGTCAGCCGCGCGCCCTTGCTGCCGATCGGGTCCTTGACCACCTGCACGGTAACGGCCTGCCCTTCGTGGAGCAGCTCGCTGATTGCCGGCTGCGCGGGCGGCGGAGCGCTGGCCGAAGCATCGCCATCGCCGTTGCTGCCTGCCGGCTCGGCGGTCACTGCCGGCGGCGGTCGCAGAATATCGGAGGCATGCAGGAACGCCGCGCGCTCAAGGCCGATGTCGATGAAAGCCGCCTGCATCCCGGGCATCACCCGGATTACGCGGCCACGGTAAATGTTGCCGACATAGCCACGGCGCTGGGTGCGCTCGATATGCACCTCCTGCAGCATGCCGTTTTCGACAACACCCACGCGGGTCTCGCGCGGGGTCACGTTGACCAGTATTTCCTCCGACATCTCAACCTTCCCTAGTTTCGAAGACGCACCGACGCAGGCTCGCTACTGCCCATGGCACCAGCAGACAGGCATTCGTCCCTCCCCGCCCGCGTGGCAGCTTCGGGGTTCCGGCAGCGTACAACGAGCGTTCTTTGATCAGACGAACTCAAGTTCAATACCATATTCATTCAGCAGCGAGGCGGTCTCGAACAGCGGCAGGCCCATCACGCCGCTGTAGCTGCCGTGCAGGTCGGCGATGAAGGCGGCCGCACGGCCCTGGATGGCATAGCCACCGGCCTTGCCGCGCCACTCGTCGCCGACGCAATACGCGTTGATTGCGTGCTCGTCGAGTTCGGCGAAGCGCACCTCGGATATCTGGAAACGGTGCGATTCACGCCCGGCGCTGACGGCCCAGACGGCGGACATCACCTGATGCGTCTGGCCCGACAGGCGACGCAGCATGGCGGCGGCCTCGCTGGCGTCGGCCGGCTTGCCGAACACTTCGTCACCGAGCACCACTTCGGTATCGGCGCCCAGCACCACCACACCCGCACCGCCGCCCAGCGACAGCAAGCCGGCGCCGGCCTTCTCGCGAGCCACGCGACTGACATAGCTCTGCGGCGGCTCACCAGCGGCGCGGACTTCCTCGACAAGCACGTCGAGCACGCCATAGCGCAGGCCGAGCTGGTCGAGCAGCTCGCGACGACGCGGTGATTGGGAGGCCAAGTGCAACATATGCCAAAGCTTAGCAAGCCAAGCTCATGGAATTGTTCGGCTTTCGTTGCGCGGAAGGCGAATCCACGTCGGCCATGTGGCACCGTTCACAGTCCGGCGTGTCGGATGACGCGGCACCGTCGCTCATCCGCGATGATACGGGTGATTGGCGAGGATGCTGGCGGCGCGATACAGCTGTTCGGCGACGATCACGCGGACCAGCGGATGCGGCAGCGTGGCCGCACCCAATGACCAGCGCTCGGTGGCCGCCTTTCGCACGCTGTCGGTGAAGCCTTCCGGGCCGCCGATGGCGAAAGCGAGATCGCGACCCTGCATGCGCCAGTGCTCCATGCGCTTGGCGAGTGACTCGCTGCTGTGCACACGGCCCGGACCGTCGAGCAGAACCAGGTCGGCGCTCTTCGGGCAGGCATCGAGCAGGCGCTGCCCCTCATCTTCGCAAGCGCGGCGTGGATCACGGCCCTTGCCGCGATCACCGGGAGCGATCTCGATCAGTTGCAGCGGCAGCCAGTGCGACAGCCGCTTGCGGTATTCGGCGAAGCCGGCCTCCACCCAGTCGGGCATGCCGGTCCCCACCGCCAGCATCCAGGCACGCATGCTGGCCAGCTCCTCTTGTCAGCAGACCGAGCCGCCGTCAGGCGGACTCGAACTCGCTGTCGGCGTGCTCGGCCTCGGCGTCGCCATCCACCGACCACAGCCGCTCCAGCCCGTAGAACTCGCGGGTGCGCGGCAGCATGACGTGGAGCAGGACGTCGCCGAGGTCGACCAGGATCCACTCGCCCTCGCGCTCGCCCTCGACGCCCAGCGGCATCATGCCGGCCTGCTTGGCCTGCTTGATCACCTCGTCGGCGATGGACTTGACGTGGCGGTTGGAGGTGCCGGAGGCGATCACCATGTAGTCGGCAATGCTGGTGCGACCGCGCACGTCGACTTCGGTGACGTCATTGGCCTTCAGGTTGCCGACCGCGTCGCGGACGATTTCCAGCAGCTGTTCAGGGGAAAGCAGGCCCTTGGCCTGGCGGAGTGCGGTGACCTTGGCGGTCGCCGTAGAATTGGTGTTGCGGGTTGCGGTCAAACGATCCATCCTGTCGCTGTGGCGAATTGGGGCGACCATCACATTCAGGGACCCGGTGCCAGTATAGCGCCCAAGCAGACGGATTGGCCGAATCCGGTCGACCGTTCATCGATGTTGAATCCGCGCGCTGCTCTTCACGAATTGCCCGCATGGCCTGATGCACACGGACTGCCACGATGAAGGAGCTCAAGGCGGTCCACGACCCTGATGCAACAAGAGTCGTGCCAGGACTGCAACCGTTCATCGGCAACCTGCCGCCCGCACTCCCGCCACTTCGCCTGCTCCGAAAATCCAGCGTCTGACCATGCCTGTTGCCCGCATCTTCGCAAACCTGCTCTTGCTGCTGGCCTGCGGCCTGTTCATCGCGGACAGTCGCGCAACCTCCCATGACCGGGGCGAGGCGGAACCGACTACCGATGCCGTCGACAAGGCAGCTATCAAGAACGCCACTCTGCTGGCTCCAGTGGTGGTATCAGGGACGGTGGCCGGGCCGGGACTCTGGCGCGCTGATCGGGGTGAGCAGACCTTGTGGATACTGGGCCACCTGCAACCCTTGCCACGTGGCATCAAATGGGATGCCGAAGACGTCAAGGCCACGCTGGACGAGGTCGGTGCCTTGATCGAGATGCCCTACGCCAGGATCCGCGCAAATGCCGGTTTCTGGGGGCGACTGGCGCTGGCACCAAGAGTGATTGGCCTCCGCAATGATCCCCAGGGCCGAATGCTGAAGGAGCGGCTGCCTCCCGACGTGTATGCGCGCTGGGAAAGCCTTCGCAAAAGGTACCTTGGCCGGGGTCACAAGGCGGAGAAGTGGCGACTGCTGTTTGCGGCGGAGCACCTGCTGGATGCCGCAAAGCGAAAGTCCCGTCTCAGCGGTGACAGCAAGGTCAGGAAGGCCATCGAGAGGTGGGCGAAGAAGCGCAAGGTTGAACGAGTGGAATCCGCTACCGAGTTCCTGATTGACGACCCGAAGGCGATGCTGACCGAGTTTCGCGAAACGCCCATCGACGACCTGGCCTGCTTCAAGACGACGCTGGCGTGGATCGAGCACGACATCGATCTCATGCGAGCGCGGGCCAACGCGTGGGCGGATGGCGACATCAGGCGACTTCGCGAACTGTCGACCCGCCGCCCTGAAAGCGCCTGTGTTGGCAGCCTTCTCGACAACGACCTGTTCCGGAACCGCGGCATCGATGACCTGGGCGGGCAGATCCGCCAGACCTGGCTGCGCGTGGTCGATGAAACGCTCGAAAGGCAAGGCTCCGCGCTGGCACTGCTGCCCATGAGCAGCCTGCTGGGCGAGGACAACTATCTCGATGAGTTGGCGTCCAGAGGGTTCAACATCACCTCACCCGAATAGGCGGTCCGCGAATCCCCGCCTCAGCCGAGTACGACGCGAGGTCGGCACAGGCGACGGCGACAGGAGAACACCGTCTAGTCCGCCCTGCCCCAGCGCTGTTCGACGTAATCATCGATCATGCTGACGAACTCACCGGCGATGCGCTCACCGCGAAGCGTTTTCGCCTTCTTGCCGTCGACAAATACCGGCGCGGTTGGCGCTTCCCCGGTGCCGGGCAGC
Organism: Lysobacterales bacterium; assembly: GCA_020442545.1. GTDB lineage: Bacteria > Pseudomonadota > Gammaproteobacteria > Xanthomonadales > Xanthomonadaceae > JACKOX01. The sequence goes on along the minus strand of JAGRJX010000107.1, from coordinate 5,636 downwards.
GAGATGCCGATGTCGGCATGACGGCTTTCGCCGGGGCCGTTGACCACGCAGCCCATCACCGCCAGCGACAGGTTCTCGGCGCCCGGATGGCTGACACGCCATTCGGGCATCCTGGCGCGGACGTGTTCCTGCACGGTCTTTGCCAGCTCCTGGAAGAAGGTCGAAGTCGTTCGACCGCAGCCCGGACAGGCGGTGACCAGTGGCGTGAAGGCGCGCAGGCCCATGGTCTGCAGCAGTTCCTGCGCGACGATGACTTCTTTCGTGCGCGGCTCGCCGGGCTCGGGCGTCAGCGAGATGCGGATGGTATCGCCGATGCCTTCCTGCAGCAGCACGGCCAGCGCGGCGCTTGACGCAACGATACCCTTGCTGCCCATACCCGCTTCGGTCAAACCAAGGTGCAGCGGATAGCGGCAGCGCCGCGCGAGGTCGCGGTAGACGGCGATCAGCTCCTGCACCCCGGAGACCTTGCAGGACAGGATGATGCGCTCTTCCGGCAGGCCGAGTTCGATCGCGCGCGTGGCCGAATCCAGCGCCGAACGCACCAGCGCTTCGCGCATCACCGCCGCGGCATCCCACGGCGTCTCGCGTTCGTGGTTCTCGTCCATCAGCCTCGCGGCCAGCGACTGATCCAGCGAACCCCAGTTGACGCCGATACGCACCGGTTTGTGATGCTGCATGGCCAGTTCGATCAGCTGCGCGAACTGGCGATCCTTTTTGGGACCAAAGCCGACATTGCCGGGATTGATCCGGTACTTGGCCAGCGCCTCGGCGCAGGCCGGTTCATTGGTCAGCAACTGGTGCCCGTTGTAGTGGAAGTCACCGACCAGCGGAACCGACACGCCCATCATGTCGAGCTTGTCGCGGATACGCGGAATGGCGGCTGCCGATTCCGGGTTGTTCACGGTCAGCCGCACGATTTCCGAACCGCTGCGCGCCAGCTCCGCGACCTGCTTCACGCTGGCAGAGATGTCGGCCGTGTCGGTATTGGTCATCGACTGCACGACAATGGGCGCACCGCCACCGATCACGACGCCGCCGACGACGGCGCGCAGTCTGTCGCGCCGCGCGCCCGGCGCGGCCGCTGTCGGTCTTTCGCTCATGCAATGGCGTCCTCGGCCACTTGCTGCGCGGTGAGCAGCAGGTATTCACCAGCGTGCTCAAGCACTGCGCTGCAGTACACTTGGGCGACTGCCGGAGTCGCCTCGTCGAAGTCATCCGGCGCATTGCCGTGGGCGACTTCCAGGCGGGCATCGGGGTCGATGACGGAGGGCACCAGCAGCGTCCAGTCACCGTCCTGCTCCGACCGCACCGACTGCAGCCGAATGCCGCGCTGGGCCGTCCGGGTCTGCCCGTTGCCGTCCACGACGCGCACACCCACTGGCTGCGCGCGTCGCGCGAGCAGCTCGACGCCCGCATACATGCCACCATCCGGGTCATAGCGCAGCCAGCGGATCACACCTACCATCCAGCCGTGCAGATCAGCCGCACCACGCACCGACAATCCGATCAGTTCGCCCACACGCGCGCGCACCTGACGATCCGCTTCCCAGCTCAGACGATAGCCGCCGAGGCTCTGGTCGAGCACATTGGCTGCGGTCACCTGTGTGCCGACATGCTCTCCATGCGTCCAGGCCGCACGCTCGTTCGCGCCGATCCGGACGCCGCGCAGCCGCTGCATGAATGTGTCGAAACTCTGACCATCCGCCAGTTGGTAGTGCAATGCGCTGAGGCCAAGCACCGTGTCCAGATGGTGTCCGGCCTGCAGGCGCTGATGACCACGCTCGGCAGCGGGAATCCAGCCGCTACGGAGGCGGCGCAGCAGATCCGCCGGTGCGACCAGCGTCCCGGCCTGGGGCAGGCGGACCATCACGTCGCCGCCCCGTGTGTCACCCAGCGCATGCTCGATGGATGACGCCAGTCGTGCCAGGTCAAACCAGCGATGTTCAGCATCCTCGTCACGCCCCGGCTGGTTCGGCGCCTCGTCCGAGCTGATCGGAATCGGGAATCGTTCACCGGCGTTGTCCGTCTCATGGACGCTGCAAGGGCGCGCCATGTCCAGCCCGAGCTTCCAGAGCAGCTCCTGCTCACGCTGGCTGAAGCGATACGGATTGGACAGACTCAGCAACACCGCATGCGCATAGCCATGCAGCGGCGACACTCCCCCCGGCGTCGTCGTGTCCTCCACCGACTTGCCGGCCAGCTTGCTGGTCTCGGCAAATCCGTAGAGCGAATGCAGCGTTTTCCACAGGCCGTCTGCCGGACTCAGGTACAGCCAGTAGCCGAGAAAAAGGCGCCGCGAAGCGTGGTATATCGCCCGCTGCAGCGCCGTGGCCACCTGGCCGCCACGCAAGAACGGCACGTTGCCTTCCGGGGCGCACTGATCCGCCACGACGCGCAGATAGCCGGTTACGAAGTGATCGTGCAGCTGATGCAGTTGCCGCGCCGTGATTGCCTGGCTCTCGGAAAGCGGAAACGTCGCACCCTTGAGGGAGTTCACCAGCAGTTGCACACTCTCAAGCACTACCGGCCGAAGCAGCTCCATGGCGGCGAAGCGATGTGATGCGTCGCATCGCTGGGCATTCACCGAGGCCGCAGCGGCCTCGAGATCCCGCAACACGGCCTGCTGGTTGGCACGCGGCAACGCATCAACCCATTGCCTGATGCGTCTGGCGTCGAGAGGAAAACGGGTGGCCGGCGGATCAATGTCCACCGGCAACAGGTCGCGCAACTGACGATAGGCAGCGTTCATGGGCGTCCGGCGGCAACGGTCATGCGCCTAGTCTAGCGCTTCCGTCCACCGTAGCGCGCGGTCTGCCCGCGGCGACGGCCTGACCGGGTGTGCGCTGACATTTCGCGAGTCGACGATGCAGCCGACCCAGGCAAGCAGACTGCTAGACTCCATCGCATGCCCAGTGCCGTTTCCAGCGTCGAGCCGCCGCCCCGCGTTCTCAGTCCGAGCCAGCTCAACGCGCTGGCCCGCGACCTGCTGGAAGGCACTTTTCCCGCCGTGTCGGTTGAAGGCGAAATTTCCAACCTCGCGCGCCCCGGCTCCGGGCACATTTACCTGACGCTGAAGGACGCCCGCGCCCAGCTGCGCTGCGCCATGTTCCGGCCGAAGGGCAGCTGGCTTCGCTTTCAGCCGGCCAACGGCATGCAGGTGCTGGCGCGCGGCCGACTCAGCATCTACGACGCCCGCGGCGACTACCAGCTGATCCTCGATCACATGGAAGAAGCCGGCGATGGCGCGCTGCGTCGCGCCTTCGAGGAGCTGAAACGTCGCCTGCATGCCGAAGGCCTGGTCGACGAATCGCGCAAGCGGGCGCTGCCGCCGCTGGTGCGCCGGCTTGGCATCCTGAGCTCACCGACGGGTGCGGCGATTCGCGACGTGCTCAGCGTGCTGTCGCGGCGCTTTCCGCTGCTGGATGTCGAGCTACTGCCGGTTCCGGTGCAGGGCGCGGAGGCGCCAGCGAAGATCACCGACATGCTGCGCCGTGCCGATGCCAGCAGTCGCTACGACGCGCTGCTGGTCACCCGTGGTGGCGGCTCACTCGAAGACCTCGCCGCCTTCAATGACGAGGCGCTGGCTCGCGCGATTGCCGCCTGCCGTACGCCGGTGGTTTCTGCCGTCGGTCACGAAGTCGACTTCAGCATCTGCGACTTCGTCGCCGACCTGCGTGCACCAACGCCCTCCGCCGCTGCCGAACTGTTGGTCCCGGATCGCCTTGCGCTGGCGCAGCGACTCGATGCGCTTTCGATGCGACTGCAGCGCCATGCCGACCATCGCCTCCACGCGCTGCGCCTACCGCTTTCGCAGCTGCGCCAGCGCCTGCAGGCCGCCAGCCCGCAGCGGCGCCTGAAACAGGGCGGCGAGCGTCTGCAGGACCTGCATCGTCGCCTGCAGGTGCTTCGACAACGACCCATTCGCGAGGCCCGGCTGCAGCTCGACACGCTGCGTGCCCGGCTGCTCCGACAGCACCCGGCACGAGAACTGCCGCTGCGTCGTGAACAGCTGCAGCGCCTTCTCGACAACCTTCGCCGACCGTTGCTGCAACGCCTGCGCGGTCGCGCCGAACGTCTTTCCGGCCTCGCCCGCGCACTGAACGCCGTCAATCCGCTGGCCACGCTGGAACGCGGTTACGCGATCCTCGACCGCGAAAACGGCGGCGTGATCACCGATGCGCGCGACGTGAAAGTCGATGAACGCCTGCGCGCACGCCTCGCTCACGGCAAACTGACGTTGCGCGTCGAAGCCACTGACGACGGTGAAAACCATCGCTGAGAAATGCCCGTGCTGCAGCCTGCCTACCCCTACTACCTCGCCAACGAGGCCGTCTTCGCCAACGAGGACCTGGAAGTCACCGACAAGTACAGCGGCAAGGTCGCCACCCGGGTCGCGCTGGCCGATGCAAAGGTTATCGACCAGGCCATCTCGGCGGCAGTTGCCTCAGAGGACGCTTTGCGTGACTTCCGTCCCTACCAGCGCCAGGACGTGCTGATGCACTGCGTGTCGCGCTTCCGCGAACGCGTCGACGAGCTGGCAATGGCGCTGTGCATCGAGGCTGGAAAGCCGATCAAGGATTCGCGTGGTGAAGTGACGCGGCTGATCGACACTTTCCGCGTCGGCGCCGAGGAAGCCGTACGCATCGACGGCCATATCCCGAACCTGGAAATCTCCGCCCGCGCCAAGGGCTATCGAGGCTTCACCAGACGCGTGCCGATCGGACCCTGTTCGCTGATCAGTCCGTTCAACTTCCCGCTGAACCTCGCCGCGCACAAGGTCGCACCGGCTATCGCCGCCGGCTGTCCGTGGGTGCTGAAACCGGCCAGCCGCACGCCGATTGGCGCGCTGATCATCGGCGAGGTGCTGGCCGAGACCGATCTGCCGAAGGGCGCATTCTCGGTGCTGCCCTGCCATCGCGAAGGTGCGGATCTGTTCACCACCGACAAACGCTTCAAGCTGCTGAGCTTCACCGGCTCTCCAGCGGTAGGCTGGGATCTGAAATCCCGCGCCGGCAAGAAGAAAGTCGTGCTGGAGCTAGGCGGCAACGCGGCCTGCATCGTCGCCGCCGACCAGAGCGACCAGCTCGACCATGTCGTCGAGCGCATCGTCTTCGGCGCCTTCTACCAGTCCGGCCAGAGCTGCATCGGCGTGCAGCGCATCCTGATCCACGATGACATCTACGACGAGCTCAAGGCCAAGCTGGTTGCTGCCACCGAGAAGCTGGTCATGGGCGACCCCAAGGACGAAAAGACCTTCATCGGTCCGATGATTTCCGAGGGCGAAGCCAAGCGCCTGCACGGCTGGATCGAGGATGCCGTCGGTGCCGGCGCAAAATGTCTGTGCGGCGGCGGACGCAATGGTGCGATGCTCGAAGCCACGCTGCTGGAAGATGTACCAAAGGACTGCGACGTGGATCGCCTCGAAGCCTTCGGTCCGATCGCCAACCTGTCGCGCTACAGCGACTTCGATGCAGCACTCTCGGAAGTGAACGACAGCGCTTTCGGCCTGCAGGGCGGCATCTTCACCCACGACATCCGCCAGGCCATGCGCGCCTGGGACGTGCTGGAAGTGGGCGGCGTGGTGATCAACGACGTGCCGTCATGGCGCGTGGACAACATGCCTTACGGCGGCGTCA
>JAGRJX010000386.1 GCA_020442545.1 Lysobacterales bacterium | reverse complement strand
ATCAGGTAGTCCAGCTCATCCCACAAGGTTTCGGTGAGCAGTTGCTGCATGGCCTGCGTCACCATCGGACCGCGCCAGATCATCGGCGTATCCTCGTCTATCAGCAGGCCGATCGACATCGCCTGCAGCCCATGTGCTAGCTTCGGCAGGATGCGTTTCTCCGCCGTGGTTTCCGGCTTGCCGGAAACGCCGAGCATGCGCGGGATGCTGGGACCATAGATGTCCGCATCCAGCACGCCGACGCGCGCGCCGTCGGCCTGCAGTGCCAGCGCCAGGTTCACCGAGGTGGTCGACTTGCCCACACCGCCCTTGCCCGAAGCCACGGCAATGATGTTCTTCACGCCCGGCAGCGGCGACAGCTTGTCCTGCACCTGATGCGCAACAATGCGCGTGCCGATATTGACCGCGACCTGTTCCACCCCAGGCAGCGCACTCACCGCCGCACGCACTTCAGCCTTCAGCGCTTCGTGCCAGCCAGCCGCCGGATAGCCCAGCGCCAGCTCGACAGCGACCTTGCCGCCATCAACACCCACACCACGGACGAAGCCGGCGTCTGTCAGCGAAACATCGGCATGCGGGTCTTGCATCTCGGCAAGCACACCTTGGACAGAGGATTCAGTCACCATGATCAACCGCCGTGAAGGGCAAAGCGCCCATTCTAGCAACGCCGCTCGCGCGCGGCTCATATCGCATATCCGCCCGGTACCGCCAAACCAGACAAACGCACCGTCATCCGCACGCCCGGAGCACGCTCCATTGGCCAGGGCGCCGGCTTGTGTCGGCGGATCCGGGCCGCACAGCACAAGAAGCCAGCATCATGCTCATGGCGCTGCAGAACCACCGATGCCGTCGAAGCGGCCGACTGCGGGCCCATATCCGTGATCGGGGCACAATTGACCTTCGGCGAGGCGTTGCTGGCCAGACCTAGCCTGATCGCAATCCAGAGGACATGCGGGGAGCGCCGCGTGAACGTCGACGGTATCATTGACAATGCACTGACGAAGCCACCTGCATCTTCCACAAAGGTTTGTCCATGAATCCATCACTCAAGGCGCTGATTTGCGCGTTCCCGGCTGTCATCCTCATGCTGAAGGCAGCCGCTGTCCCGGCTCGGGAGGCGATTCCCGCCGAATCCTTCGCCAAAGTACCGGCATTGCAGTCGGTTTCCCTCAGCGCAGATGGCCAGAACCTGGTCGCATTGATCGCGGCCCCGGGAACCAACAACCAGGAAACCGCATTGGCTACCTGGGACATCAATCATCTGGATCAGGGACCCGTGGTCACGCCATCGGGCGATCGCATGCGCTTTATCGCGGCCTCTGCGTTGAAGGCAGGCCGGATCCTTGTAATGGCCCGGCAGGAATGGAGCGGTCGCCTGGGCGGTTGTGGTGAAGGTCGCAGCACCGGCCTTACGCGCACCTTCGTCACCAAGACCTACCTCACGGATGCCAGACACAAGAAGTTTGACGAAGCGTTTGCCGACAACACTCGGCGCATTGGCATCAGCGCCTCGCTGCAACGCTGTCTTGAAATCGCCGGGACCGCCAGCCTGGTGCACACACTCCCGCTCGATCCGGAGAACGTGATCGTCTCCCAGCTCAATGAGCTGACGCTCAGCGCCGGCTATTTCAAGTACAACTTGCGAACCGGCGAGACCGAGTTGCTGTTCCGTGCCGATGGTCGCAACTCACCCGGCCTGTTTGATCCGAGGACCGGCCGCCTCCTGACGCAGAGTCGACTGGAGCCTTCCGGCAGCGGGGAGTATGTGCAGCAGACCTTGATTCGCAATCCCGGCTCGGGGGAATTCGAGGTGCACGAACCGCTCAGCCGCAAGCTGACCGAACGCCACACGGTCGAGATCGTCGGGTACAACGAAGAAAGCAGGCAGTTCTATGTCCTGACCGATCTCTTTTCTGATCGGGTAGAGGCCCGCCTGTACAACCCGGCAACGAAAACCTTTGAAGAGCAGGCGCTGGTCGCCCATCCTCTCTATTCGATTGGCGGTCTGATCCTCGGGAATCGAAAAAGCAACTTCAACAAGGTGCTGGGTTTCGTCGTGGATGGACCGGAGCGCGCCGCAACCTACGTCGACCCCGAAATGAAGGGCATCCAGGCTGCGCTGCAGAAGGCCTTCCCAGGGCAATCAGTCAGTATCAACAGCTACAACGACGATCTCTCGATTGTCCTGTTCACGACAGAGAATGCCCAGCACCCACCCGCATACCACCTGCTGCAGGACCGAAAAAAGGTTCTCAATCTTGGTGGCCAGCGACCGTGGATAGATCCGGCTGAAATCGGCGAGCAGCGCTGGGTAACCTATTCTGCACGAGACGGCATGCCAATCCCCGCCATCCTTGATCTGCCGGCCGGCTGGAAGCCGGAAGATGGCGCCCTGCGGGCAATCATCCACCCACATGGTGGTCCCTGGGCGCGCGACTATGCCGGCTGGGATCGCAGCGGCTGGGTCCCCTTCCTCACTTCACGGGGCTACGCGGTGTTGCGGCCTCAGTATCGAGGCTCCAGCGGTCTCGGACGCAAGCTCTGGATGGCAGGTGACGCCGAATGGGGCAAAGCCATGCAGGACGATCTGGACGACG
>JAGRJX010000385.1 GCA_020442545.1 Lysobacterales bacterium | reverse complement strand
GCCGGGCATCCAGATGTCCAGCAGCACCGCATCCGGCGCCTGTTGCGCCACCAGCAATCGCGCTGCCTCGGCATCCGGGGCATCGCTGACCCGATACCCTTCGTCTTCCAGGACGTCACGCAGCAGCCCGCGGATATCGGGCTCGTCGTCGACAATCAGAATGTGGGCGTGGGACCGGGCGGGCATTGGCAATGCGTTGTCGGCAGGTTGCACAAACACAACAAAGTCTGACGCCACGCGAGAAGAACAACAAGCACGGCGATCACGGAGGCGCGGCTGCCAGCTGGCTTGATCCGTGTCAATGCGACGGACGTTGATCCGGTCAGACTGCCCGCATGCACAGGTCTCCCCACTCCGACATTCAATTCGATCCGGCGCTGGTTGCACGCTACGACAAGCCCGGGCCGCGCTACACCAGCTATCCCACCGCACCGCATTTCGACACCGATTTCGGCGATGCCGACCTGCGCGAGCAGGCACGTCGCGGTAACGACGAGCCGATTCCGCGGCCAATGTCGCTCTATGTGCACGTGCCGTTCTGCTGGAGCCCGTGCTTTTATTGCGGCTGCAACCGCATCATCACCCATGATCGCGGCAAGGCCGATGCCTACCTGCTGCGGCTGGCGCGCGAAGTGGAGATGATGTCACCACTGTTTGACCGCGACCGTGAGGTTCGGCAGCTGCACCTGGGCGGCGGCACGCCGAATTTCCTTCGACCCGAGCAGATCAACGAGCTGGTCGACATGTCCGGACGCCATTTCAACCTGAGTCGCGCCGCGGACCGCGACTTTTCCATCGAACTGGATCCACGCTTCATCGAACCGGACGAAGTGCACGCACTGGCAGCCATCGGTTTCAACCGGGTCAGCCTCGGGGTACAGGATTTCGACCTCGACGTGCAGCAGGCGATCAACCGCATGCAGCCGGTGGAACAAACGCTGCGCATCATCGAGGCGGCACGCGACAGCGGCATGCGCTCGATCAACGTCGACCTGATCTATGGCCTGCCAAAACAGAACCTCGAAGGCTTCGGACAAACGCTGGACACGGTGATCGAGGCGCGGCCGAGTCGTCTCGCGGTGTACAGCTACGCGCACATGCCGCAGCTGTTCCGCGCCCAGCGACAGATCAAGGTCGAGGACCTGTGCCCGGCACACACCAAACTGTCGCTGCTGGCGCTGGCGGTGGAGAAGCTGGGCGCGGCAGGCTACCGCTACGTCGGCATGGACCATTTTGCCCTTCCCGAAGACGAGCTGTGCCAGGCGCTGGACAGCGACAACCTGCACCGCAACTTCATGGGCTACACCACTCACGCGGACTGTGAACTGCTGGGGCTTGGCGCCAGCGCGATCAGCCAGATCGGCGACAGCTTCAGCCAGAATCACCGTGATCTTGGTGTCTACCAGCAGCAGCTGGACGAGGGCCGTCTGCCGCTGTGGCGCGGCCTGAAGCTGAGTGCGGACGACCGGATACGGGCCGAGCTGATCCAGAAGCTGATGTGCCAGGGCCGGATCGACATCGCCGCCATCGAGTCGCGTTACGACATCGACTTCTCCGACTACTTCGCGACGGCGCTGGAGGCCCTGCGCCCGCTTGAGGCGGACGAACTGGTCGAGGTGAGCGCAACGCGCATCTCGGCGACGCCTCGCGGCCGCCTGCTGCTCCGGGTCATTGCTGCCTGCTTTGACGCCTACCTCGATGCAGCTCCAGAACAGCCGCGCTACTCACGGGCGGTTTAGGGCAGCGCTCATCGGGCACCCGCCGCCTGATGGCCGGACGGCGCCGGCTCGCAGTCCCTGCGGTGCGGCTGATAATCTGCGCCACCATGGCAAGACTGACCCAACCCCGCCCGCAGCCGATCGCCGACGACGGCGACGAGTTCACCTTCTGCAGCACCTGCGCCTTCTCGCCCGTGTGCATGGAGCAGGGGCTCGAAAAATCGCGGCTCGCGGAGCTGCATTGTCTGGTGGAACACATCGGACCTTTCCAGGAAGGTGACCACCTGTTTCGCGAGGGTGACCCGTTCACCGCGATCGCTGCTGTGCGCTCCGGCACGGTGAAGACCTGCGTCTTTGACAGCTCCGGTCGCGAGCAGGTGCTGGGGTTCTTCCTGCCTGGCGAGATCATCGGGCTCAGCGCCATCCACAGTGAACGCTATCCTTGCAACGCGGTGGCGCTGGACACGGCAATGTTCTGCCGCTTCTCCTTTCCCGCCATCGCCACGCTGGCTACCCGACTTCCCGGCCTGCAGCAGCAGTTGTTCCGCCTGCTGAGCCAGGACATCGGCAAGGCCAGCCTGCTGGCCGGCGACTACAGTGCCGACGAGCGCATGGCCGCATTTCTGGTCACGCTGTCCCGCCGCTTTGCCGCCCGCGGGTTCTCGGCGCGTCGATTCCGGCTGTCGATGTCGCGCACCGACATCGCCAACTACCTGCGGCTCGCCGCAGAAACCGTCAGCCGCGTGCTGCGCCGCATGCAGGATCAGGAGCTGATCAGCGTGGATCGCCGCGAGGTGGAAATCAAGGACCTGCCGGCCCTGCAACTGCTGGCCAGAGGCTTGCTCCGGGAATAGCCTGCTCCGCCCGCGCTTGACCTGTATCAGGGTGTCACGGGGCAGCAGTCCGGATACTGCCGTCCGACACCACTGGAGACCCTTCATGGATACGACTCGCAGGCTCTGGTTGGGGCTTGGCGCGCTGCTGCTGGCCTCGTTCGGCGTGCTGCTGTTCATGGGCAGCGAGATTCACCGTCAGGCACCTCCCATGCCGGAGGCGGTGGTCACCACGCACGGCGACACGCTGTTCACCCGCACCGACATCGAGAACGGCCGGCGAGTCTGGCAGTCCATCGGCGGCATGCAGCTGGGCTCGATCTGGGGCCATGGCGCACTGGTCGCACCGGACTGGAGTGCGGACTGGCTGCATCGCGAAGCCGAGGCAATGCTCGACCTGCTTGCCAGGGACCAGGGCCTTCCGGACCACGCCTCGCTGGACGCGGCCAAACAGGCCGAACTTCAGGCACGGATGCGTCCCGAATTGCGCAACAACACCTGGGACGAGGCACGCGGCACGATTACCGTGTCTCCACTGCGCGCGGCCGCCATGTCGACCGTGGCGGCCCACTACGAGAGTCTGTTCAGCAACGACCCGGCCACCGCGGACCTGCGCGAAACCTACGCCATGCGCGACAACACGGTGGGCGACATGGAGAATCGCCGCCAGCTGTCGGCATTCATCTGGTGGACCGCCTGGGCCACCACCGCCGAGCGACCCGGCTCCAGCATCAGCTATACGCAGAACTGGCCCTACGAGCCACTGGTCGGCAACACCTCCACGCCCAGCAGCTTCATCTGGACCATGTTCAGCGTGCTGTTCATGATTGCCGGCATCGGTCTGCTGGGCTGGCACTACGCCGTCTATCACGGCAAGGATGCCACCCCGGAGCCACCGGCCAGCGATCCGCTGGCGGCGCTCAAGCCCACCCCCTCGATGAAGGCCACTGCCAAGTATTTCTGGGTGGTGATCGCCCTGTTCCTGGTGCAGATACTGCTGGGTGCCATCACCGCGCACTATCAGGTCGAAGGGCAGGAAGCCTACGGCATGGCGCTGGCCGACTGGATCCCCTATTCACTGACACGCAGCTGGCACACGCAGCTGGCGGTGCTGTGGATCGCGACGGCGTGGCTTGGCACCGGTCTTTACATCGGGCCGGCCATTTCCGGACACGAGCCGAAGTTCCAGCGCCTCGGCGTCAACGTGCTGTTCGTCTGTCTGCTGATCATCGTGATCGGCGCCTTCAGCGGCCAATGGCTGGCGGTGATGGGCAAGATGGACCTGGCCAACAACTTCATGTTCGGTCATCAGGGTTGGGAATACACCGACATTGGCCGCTTCTGGCAGCTGTTCCTGTTTGTCGGGCTGATGCTGTGGCTGTTCCTGGTGGGCCGCGCGCTGTGGCCGGCACTGCAAGAGCGCGATGACACGTCGTCCATCGTCGGCCTGCTGTTCCTGTCCACCATCGCCATCGGCCTGCTCTACGGCGCCGGCCTGATGTGGCGCGAGCACAGCCACATCGCGGTGGTCGAATACTGGCGCTGGTGGGTGGGCCACTTGTGCGTGGCAGGCTTCTTCTAGGTATTCGCGGTGGCGGTGATGA
>JAGRJX010000384.1 GCA_020442545.1 Lysobacterales bacterium | reverse complement strand
CATGAAGCGCCGCTGCTGGGTTTGCGCGTGCGCAAGGCGGTGCAGGCCGGTGCCAGGGTGCTGGCGCTCAATCCGCTGGACTTTGATTTCGACTTCCCGGTGGCTGCCTCGCACGTCGAGGCACCGTCGAAGTTCGCCGACGCCGCGCTGGCGCTGGCGGGCAAGGGCGATGCGGCCGGTTTCGATGCCGCCGGTTTCATCGAGGCGCTGAAATCTGCCGAACGGGCCGTCGTCATCGTCGGCGAAGGTGTGGAACTGCATCCACGCGCCGCCGATTTGCGCACCGCCGCGAAGCAGTTGGCGGAATCGACCGGTGCCAGACTCAACCGCCTGCCGCAGGGAGCCAATGCCGTGGGCCTGGCTCGTGCCGGCGTGTTGCCGACCGGGCTGGACACGCGCGCCATGCTGGCTTCGCCGCGCAAGGCCTATATCGTCTATGGTGCCGAACCGGAGCTGGACATCGCCGACACGCCGTCGCTGCTGGCGGCGCTGGACCACGGTCGCAGCGTCATCGCTTTCACCGCCTATGCCGACGAAGCTCTGAAGCAGCTTGCAAACGTCATTCTCCCGATCGGCTTGCTGCCGGAAATCGATGCCACGCTGGACAACGTTGATGGTTGCAGCCAGAGCGTCACGCCGGCGACGAAACTGCCGGGTGAAGCGCGTCCGGGCTGGCGCGTGCTGCGTGCGCTGGGTGCTCAGCTCGGGCTGGCTGGATTCGAGTTTCTCGATATGGATGGACTGCGTGACGGCGTTGCGTCCGCCGAAGTTTCGCCAGTCCGCAGCGACGCGCCAATTGTCACGAAGCCGGCTGACGGTCAGTACGAGCGCATCGGCACCACGCCGATCTATCGCGGCGATGCAGTGCTTCGCCGTTGCGCCGCCCTGGCATCGCAGGCGCTGAGTCGCGAACCGGCGGTGATGCTGAACGCGACCGAAGCCAAGCGCCTTGGCGCAAGGGCCGGCGACGCGATCCGTATTGACGATGGTCGTGGCAACGCCACGCTGCCGCTGGTGATCGACAGCGCGGTGCCCGATGGCGCTGCGTGGATTGAATCGAAACATCCGGCCACCGCGCCGCTGGCCGGCAACGGCTCGGCCCTCAGCTTGACGAAGGTCTGAACGGCATGGAACAGCTGCTTTACATTCTCTGGACGCTCGCCAAGATCCTCGCGGTCACGCTGCCGCTGATCATTTCCGTGGCGTTCTACACCCTGTGGGAGCGCAAGGTGATCGGCTGGATGCACGCGCGTCACGGGCCGGTGTATGTGGGCGGCATCCTCGGTATCGGCTGGATCCAGCCGTTCGCCGACGTTTTCAAGATGCTGTTCAAGGAGCTCATCTTTCCCAGCAACGCCAACGGCTTCCTGTTCCGGCTGGCACCGGTGCTTACCCTGGCGCCGGCATTTGCCGCATGGGCGGTGCTGCCCTTCGACGATGGCCTGGTGCTCTCGGACGTCAACGTCGGCCTGCTGTACCTGCTCGCCATGACCTCGATGGGGGTTTACGGCGTCATCATTGGCGGCTGGGCATCCAACTCCAAGTACGCCTTCCTTGGAGCGATGCGCTCGGCGGCGCAGGTGGTGAGCTACGAAATCGCCATGGGCTTCGCGCTGGTCGGCGTGCTGGTGGTTGCCGGCACCCTGAACCTGAGCGAGATCGTCAACGCGCAGGCGGGTGATGCCGGCCTGTTCAACTGGTTCTGGTTGCCCCTGCTGCCACTGTTCCTGATCTACTTCATCTCCGGTGTTGCAGAAACCAATCGTGCACCGTTCGACGTTGCCGAGGGTGAGTCCGAGATCGTTGCGGGCTTTCACGTGGAATATTCCGGCGCCGCGTTTGCCGTGTTCTTCCTCGCCGAATACGCGAACATGATCCTGATCAGCTTCCTGTCCGCCGTACTGTTTCTCGGCGGCTGGCTGTCGCCGTTCCCGGCCAGCTGGGGGCCTTTGGGCGCGTCCGGCATCTGGTGGCTGCTGGCCAAGGCCGCGATCTTTGCGTTCTGTTTCCTGTGGTTCCGCGCAACGTTCCCGCGCTACCGCTATGACCAGATCATGCGGCTTGGCTGGAAGGTCTTCATCCCGATCACCATCGTGTGGATTCTGCTCGCCGCCGTGGCGGTCCAGATGGGCTGGATCGGGGCGGCAGTGACCGCGCAAGGAGGTGCGGCATGAGTCGCGTGATTGCCTACTTCAAGAGCCTGCTGCTGATCGAGCTGTTCGAAGGCCTGTGGCTGACGCTGCGCTACTTTTTCAAGCCCAAGTACACGGTGCATTACCCGGTCGAAAAGATTCCGCAGTCGGCCCGCTTTCGTGGCCTGCATGCCCTTCGTCGCTATCCCAACGGCGAAGAACGCTGCATCGCCTGCAAGCTGTGCGAGGC
>JAGRJX010000106.1:1390-1576 GCA_020442545.1 Lysobacterales bacterium | reverse complement strand
TGTCCTGGTATTCGATCTCCGCCTCTGCCAGCGCCGAGCCGCAGTCGAAGCACCAGTGCACCGGCTTCACGCCGCGCTGCAGGTGGCCGTTGTCGATGATCTTCGCCAGCGCGCGCAGCATGTCGGCTTCGTAGGTGAAGTCCATGCTGCGATAGGGATTCTCCCAGTCGCCGAGCACGCCGAGGC
>JAGRJX010000106.1:0-1242 GCA_020442545.1 Lysobacterales bacterium | reverse complement strand
AATCCCAGCCCGGCACATAGGGTGCATCGAAACCGGAAATGCGCTTGGACTTCACCACCACGTCCTTGAGGATCTTGTTCACCGCATGGCCGATGTGGATTTCGCCGTTGGCATACGGCGGGCCGTCGTGCAGCACGAAACGCGGACGTCCCTGCTGCGCCTTCTGCAGGCGCGCGTAGCGTCCTTCGGCTTCCCACTCGGCGAGCATCTTCGGCTCGCGCCTGGGCAGCTCGCCGCGCATCGGGAAATCGGTCTGCGGCAGGTTGATGCTGGCCTTGTAATCCTTGCTCACACGAACTCCAGTGCTTCAGTGCGTCGTCGTCGACGCTTTGCTTGTAGGGAAATGGGATGAGGATGACTTGTCGCCAGGCAAGGCAACACCGAGGATGCAACGCGCTTCGGCGGCATCGCGATTCATCTGCTCGACCAGGCTCGGCAGGTCATCGAATTTTTCCTCGTCGCGCAGCTTGGCAACGAATTCGACCTCGATCAGGCGCCCGTAAAGATCGCCGTCAAAGTCGAACAGATGCGCTTCGAGCAGACTTTCGTGGCCATCAACGGTTGGCCGCGTGCCGAGACTGGCGACGCCCGGCCACGGCCGCCCTTCCACACCATGCACGCGCACCGCGAAGATGCCGCCCAGCGCTGCCTTGCGGCCGTGCAGGGACAGATTGGCGGTGGGATAGCCGAGCTCACGACCCAGCTGCTGGCCGCGGATCACCCGGCCGGACATGGCGTAGGGCCGACCCAACAGTTCGGCTGCCGTATCCAGATCACCGGCGGAAAGCCGCTCGCGGATACGCGAACTGCTGATCCGCTGGCCTTCGATCTCCACCGCCGACAACACCGACACGGCGAAGCCCAGCTCGTCACCCAGTCGTTCCAGCAGACCGGCATCGCCCGCGCGCCGATGGCCGAAACGGAAATCCTGGCCGATCCACACTTCCTTCGCCCGCAGCCGGTCGCAGAGCACGCGCTGCACGAAGTCCTCGGGTGGCAGCGCGGCCAGCTCGGCGTTGAAGCGCAGCAGGCCGATGATGTCGAGGCCGGCTTCGCGCAGCAGTTCGATCTTGCGACGCGGCCACAGCAGGCGAGCCGGCGGATGATTGCGGCCAAAGAACTCTCGAGGGAGGGGTTCGAAGCTCAGCAGCGTTGCATCGAGGCCCATCTCGCGGGCACGCGCAAGCGCGCGGCCGATCAGCGCACGATGGCCCAGGTGCAGACCGTCGAAAGCGCCGATAC
>JAGRJX010000105.1:213-5586 GCA_020442545.1 Lysobacterales bacterium | reverse complement strand
CTGCTCCTCGATGCGCTCGCTCCAGTCGCGCAGCTCGCGATCGCGCGCGACCTTGGCCTGCAGCTTCTGGCGCACAGGGTCCGCCAGCGTTTCGCCGCCGAAGCGCAGCGTCTCGCGCGCCAGGAAACGACCCAGCGCGTCAAACAGCTCGGCGTTGAGCTGGTCGCCTCGATAGCGACGCTGGCTGGCGCCGAAACCATCGAGGTTGTTCATCCGGAACTGTACGCCGTCGGCTTGCTGCTCGGCGAACACTTCCAGCTTCATCGGGAACTTGCCGCGCGCCTGGAAACGCGCCTCGATCACTTCGCGGTTGTCGTTGTACTTGGGGTCAAGCTGGCCCGAGAGCCCCTTCTGCTGCAGCAGGCCCGCAATCGCCTTGACCCGGCTGATGCCGGAAACTGCCATGCTGGGACAGGCCTCGCTGACCACATTGGCGCCGAACTCGAACTGGATGGTGTGCTGGTGACCGCGCGGTTCGTTGGTCAGGCGATAGCTCGGCTCGACCTCGGCGTGAACATCGCCATAGCCATCCAGCGGATAGGCAAAGCGCGGCCGGTGCTCCACCAGCCCCAGCGTCTCGCTCAACTGCTTGAGGTAGTCGGCCAGCGCCGCCATGCCCGGCAGCGTGACCTCGCGCCAGATGCGATCACGCTCCGCCGCCTGGTCCACTTCGGCCGCGGCGGCAGCGCGGCGACGCTCAGCCTCGACCGCCAGCTCATCCAGCAATCCCATACTTGCCCCGACTCATCCCGATCAGCCCGGTGGAAACGCTACCGTTAGCGCCGCGCCCGGGCAAGCATGGACTGGCCGGGGGCCGCTCAATGCGTCAAAACCCAGCATTGGTCGGCTTGACCTGCATGATTTTCGGCAGTCCTCGAAATACCGCTCGGAATAGCACTTGAAATAATCCATGAAAAAACCGTATGTTCTGGCATCAGTTAATCGCGGATGGTGGCCTAATCGACGCCATCAATATCAACCAGCCAGGTCAATCCACGGGGGACATCAAATGCCTATTGAACTCGGTAAGCTCAGTCACAGCGAACTGGAAGCACTGGCGGCTCGGATTGAAAAACAGAAAACCCGACTGCACCGGGAGCAGCGCGATGCAGTCCGGAAAAAACTGATCAGGATCGCCAAGGACGACGGTTACACCATCGAAGAACTCTTTGGCCGCAGGGGCGGCGGCAAGAAAACCGGCAAGGTGGCGCCGAAATACCGCAATCCGGTCGAGCCTTCCCAGACCTGGTCCGGTCGCGGAAAGCGCCCGCGGTGGTTCGTCGACGCGATCAACCAAGGCAAGAAGGAAAGCGACCTGCTGATCTGACGGCTGGCATCAATCCCGGCATGGGCACGGGACCGGCAGAGGCGTCGATCTGTGGTCGGCGCTTCTGTTTTTCCAGGGCTTGCCCAGCCGCGGGAAATGCCCGCTACAGGCTGCGTCGCGATGCAATAAGCAGGTTGCCGAACAGCAGGCCGGCTACCAGTGAAACCAGCACCGTCAGCAGGGTTATCGCGGTATCG
Organism: Lysobacterales bacterium; assembly: GCA_020442545.1. Taxonomy (GTDB): domain Bacteria; phylum Pseudomonadota; class Gammaproteobacteria; order Xanthomonadales; family Xanthomonadaceae; genus JACKOX01. The sequence continues at coordinate 4,062 of JAGRJX010000105.1, read as the reverse complement.
AAACCCAACGTGAAATCGCGCTCGAACATGAACGACAGACTGCGGAATCCGACGCTGCCCGGGACCAACAGGATAATACCCGGCAATCGCAGAACCGCACCCGGACGATTGAACCAGCGCGCATAGGCATTACTGACCGCGCTGATGACGAAACCGCCCAGAAACACGCCGATTTCGCTGCCCAGGACGGAACCGCCGAATCGGGTCATGGAATAACCCAGGCCGGCCGAAATCAGGACCAGCGGATAATCGCGCAGATGCGCCCGGAACAGGATGCCGAAGGCGATTCCGGACAGCGGCAGCGCCAACCATTCCACCAGCGCCGAGGTCTTGATGATGCCGCTGCCCAGCTGTTCGATGCCGGACAGCGCCAGCAGCTGGTCGCCGACCATGGCGCCAAAGGCCAGCTTCATCAGCACGGTTGCCGCGCCGGCAAAGCGCGCCGAGCCGGATACCCAGTGATTCGAGGCCAGTTCGTTGACCGCATTGGTCAACGTCAAACCGGGTAGCAGGATGACCACGGCACCGATCACCACGGTCTGCAGCGAGATTGGCCAGACGAAGGCACCGATCAGACCAGCCAGCACGGTGGCCAGCATGGCCGCCACGGCCTCGTAGCTTTCGCTGAAGCGCTGCGAGCGCTTGGCCAGGTCACCGAGCAACCCGATCAGCAGACCGACCACACCGGCCGAGATCATGTCGGCAACGCCGGCGCGCAGCAGCGCCGCGACACAGGCACCGATCAACGCACAGGCGAACACCATCAGCGTGCGCTGGCGCTTGGATTCGGGCTGATCCAGCGCGCGCAATGCTTCGCGGCCTTCGTCGAGGTCCATCTCGCCGTTCAGCACCTGCTCGGCGATCGCATCTGCCTCAACCAGCCGGCCCAGGTCGTTGTCGCCGGGCGGCAGGCGGACGATACGGCTGACTTCCAGCGTCGGGTCGCCCTGTGGGCCGATGTCGGAAAACGACACGATCATGCCGGTCGGGTTCGACCACAGCTGGCAGGCCATGCGCAGCTGATCGGATACACCCTGCAGCGCGGCTTCCAGTCGCTGCGACGAGGTGCCGTACTCGTGCAGGCGACGACCCAGCTCGACCACGAAGGCGATCCGGCTTTCGAAACTGGGCAACGGAGACATGCGGATTCTCTGGCCGATGCGGGCATCGACACGATAACGGGACAGAATGAAGGACGGAAGAACGCGCCAAGCGACGCGATTTGGCCGATACTCTGCCGCCTGCCGACGAGCACCACAAGCCATATGACCCTGACCGCTCAGTCGGCCTTCATGCTGGAGACCATCGATGGGACTGGGTGAGGCGCTGTCGCTGGGTAGCGCAGCCGCCTGGGCGGTTGGGGTGATCCTCTATCGGCGCCTTGGCGACGTGCTGCCGCCGCTGCCGCTGAACTTCCTGAAGAACCTGGTCGTGCTGGCCCTGCTGGTTCCTACGGTGGTCATTGCGCACGGCTGGCTGCCACCGTCGATGAGCACGCTCGACATTGCGCTGGCCGTGGGCAGCGGCTTCATCGGCATCGCGGTCGCCGACACGCTGTATCTGCGCGCGCTCAACGAACTTGGCGCCGGGCGCATGGGCATCGTCGGCAACGCCTACAGCCCGCTGGTGATCGTCCTGGGCGTGCTGCTGCTCGGCGAGCGCCTCAACGCCTGGCAAATGCTGGGCTTCGCCCTGGTCACTGTCGGCGTCTTGCTGGTGGCCAAGCCGCCATCGCGCTGGAAGACCGAGCCCGAGCACAGCGTGCGTGGCGCGCTGCTCGGCCTGCTGTCCGTGCTGCTGATGGCGGTGGCGATCATCATGGTCAAGCGCGTGCTGGAACAGCAGCCGCTGTTCTGGGTGACGCTGGTGCGCATGATCGGGGCTGTTCTCGGCATGCTGCTGATCGCCAGCCTGCGCGGCGAGCTTCGACGTTTGGTGCCGAAGCGGCCGTTGCCGTGGCGGCAACTGGTCACCGCCGCCCTCGTCGGCCAATACCTGGCCATGCTGCTGTGGCTCGGCGGCTACAAGTACACTGATGCTTCGGTGGCCGCGATCCTCAACGAAACCAGCTCCGCCTTCATCGTGCTGCTGGCCTGGCTGTGGCTGAAGGAGCGCCCGACCCGCCGCAACCTGATCGGCGTGACGCTGGCATTGGGAGGCGTGTTTTTCATGCTCCACGCGGGTGGATGAGTCGGAACGTCAGGTTGATGCGTTCGTCGGTGATTCGTCGGCTTCGAGCCATCGCGTGCTGGTAGTGTCGCTGCGTATCGCCCGCCATCAGCAGCAGGTCCCCATGCGCCAGCGGCAGTTCGCCGGCGCGGCCTTCCTCGAAGCCCTTGCGTGGCCGGAACTTCAAGGCGCGCGTTACGCCGAGGCTGAGCGAGGCGATCATCGGCCGCGCGCCCAGCTCCGGCTCGTCGTCGCTGTGCCAGCCCATGGCGTCATTGCCGTCCCGATAGCGATTGCACAGGACGCTGTTGAAGCGCGCGCCGCTGACCGATTCGATGCGTTCGCGAAGAACCGATAGCGTCGGCGTCCACGGTTCGGGCTCGTAGTCACCGCCGGAATAGCGGTATCGCGCCTCGGGATCACCGATCCAGCACAGCAGGCGCGGCTGCACCACCTCGCGACCGTAGATGCGGATCGGCCGCTGCGTCCAGGCGACTTCGTGCATCAGCGCGGCCATCGTCGCATCCGCGGATTCGGCAGGGAGAAACGCGGCATGCAGTCGCAGCTCGGCGCCCGGCAGCGGGATGGTCTCGACGCTCATGCCCGCATTGTGCCGCAGGCCGTGAAGACGTCCGAACTGTTTGGCGGGCACCGCGTGTCGAGCCGCCTGCAGGCCAGCCCGTATAATGAGTCCCGAATCGCAGCCACCGACGGAGCCACGAATGAGCGAAGCCACCGAACGCGACGTGATGGAGTACGACGTCGTCACCGTCGGCGCCGGCCCGGCCGGCCTTGCCTTCGCCATTCGCCTGAAACAGCTCGACCCGGAAATCTCGGTCTGCGTGATCGAGAAAGGTTCCACGGTTGGTGCGCACATTTTGTCCGGTGCGGTAATCGAGCCCGGCCCGCTGGACGCCCTGCTGCCCGGCTGGCGTGAGGCACCGCCGCCGATCTGCGTGCCGGCTGGCGACGACGAGTTCTGGCTCCTGAACAAGACCGGTGGCCGCAGGCTGCCGGTGCCGCCGGGCATGAAGAACCACGGCAACTTCATCGTCTCGCTGGGCGCGATGTGCGCCTGGTTGGCGCCGCAGGCCGAAGCCTTGGGTGTGGAGATCTATCCGGGCTTTGCGGCCTCGGAAACCCTGCACAGCGACGACGGCAGTGTCGCCGGCGTGCGCATCGGCGACATGGGCGTCGCCCGCGACGGCAGCCACAAGCCCGGCTACACCCAGGGCATCGATATTCGCGCAAAGCTCACGGTGCTCGCCGAGGGCGCACGCGGCCACCTGACAAAGCGTCTGATCGATCGTTTCCAGCTCGACGCCTCGTGCTCTCCGCAGAGCTATTCCATCGGCATCAAGGAGCTGTGGCAGGTGCCGGAAGGCCGCGTCACCCCGGGCAAGATCGTGCACAGCATTGGCTGGCCGGCCGACAACCACACCTATGGCGGCAGCTTCCTGTATCACCTCAACGAGAACCGCGTCGCGCTTGGCTATGTCTCCGGCCTCGACTACCGCGACCCGAAGTACCGTCCGTGGGAAGCCTTCCAGCAGTGGAAGAACCACCCTCACCTCAAACCGCTGCTGGACGGCGGCAACATCGTCAGTGCCGGCGCCCGCGCCATCGTCACCGGAGGCTGGCAGTCGCTGCCGAAAACCGAAATGCCCGGCGCCCTGCTGA
>JAGRJX010000105.1:0-173 GCA_020442545.1 Lysobacterales bacterium | reverse complement strand
CACCAGGCCATCCGCAGCGGCATGCTCGCCGCCGAACACGTTGCCGCCACGCACAAAGCCGGAGCTGCCGACAGCAGCGGATTCGACGCCAGACTACGCGCCTCTGACGCCATCGCCGAGCTGAAGAAAGTCCGCAACATCAAACCGGGCTTCAAGCGCGGCCTGTGGTTCGG
>JAGRJX010000383.1 GCA_020442545.1 Lysobacterales bacterium | reverse complement strand
CCAGGTATCGACCATCGTGCCTTCACCGACGAAGGCGCCGATATTGACGAAGCTGGGCATCAGCACCACGTCGCGACCGATGTGCGCACCGCGACGCACGATGGCGCCCGGCACCACGCGCGCGCCGACCGCCTTGAAGGCGTCGGCATCGAAACCGGCAAAGCGCGCCGGCACCTTGTCCCAGAACGGCGCCGGCTGCCCGTCCATCACCTCGGTATCAGTGACCCGGAAATACAGCAGCACGGCCTTCTTCAGCCACTCGTTCACCTTCCAGCCATCGCTGGATGGCTCGGCCACGCGCAGGCGACCGTCCTCAATACCGGCGATGGCCGCAGCGATGTCGCCACGCAGCGAGGTCCAGTCACAGTCGCCCAGCTCGGCGCGGTATTCCCAGGCTTCGTTGATGCGCTTGGCCAGCGCGGCGTCGGTGGCGGGCGTGGTGACGGTCATGGCTGGCTATCCGTTGTCTTTGCCGTAGGCGGAATCGACACATTCGACCAGAGCCTGCCGCAGGGCGGCAAGTCGGGCTTCGTCAACGACGGCCTGATCGGCCTCGTCGCTGATCTGGAAGATGTCCTCGACACGCTCGCCGTAAGTGGCAATGCGCGCGTCGTGGACGCGCAGGTCGTGCTCGCGCAGCACGGCGGCGACCTGTGCCAGCAGTCCCGGCCGATCCGCACAGACCAGACTCAGCTCGGTGACATCGTGTTCGGGAATCTGCCGGAACTCGACGGCAGCCGGCATGCGGAAGTGGCGCAGCTGGCGCGGCACGGCGCGGCGCACCGGATCGACGCGGTACGGCGTCTTCGCCAGCGCGCGGTGCAGGGTGTCCATGATCACCTGCGCACGACGCGCCGGATCGATCACGCCGCGTCCGGTATCGACCACCTGGAAGGTGTCGAGGCTCATGCCGCGCAGCGAGTTGACCACCCTCGCCTCCACCACCGGCAGTTCCAGCCGGTCCAGCGCCGCCGCCACGGTGGCGAACAGGCCATCGCGATCCGGGCAGTAGACGAAGACTTCCAGCGCGCCGGGGCGCTGGTGTGGACGCGCCAGCACCAGCGCGGCGCTGTCGTCATCGGGGTGGCGCTCATGGTGGCCGGCAATGCCGATGGTCTGCCAGGCGATCTGTTCGGGGCGATAGCGCAGGTAGCTCTCGTCGGGAAACTCGGCCCATACCGCATCGATGCGCCGGTCATCGAGTCCGGCCTCGTGCAGGCGCTCGCGCGCGGCCTCGCGCGTTTCGGCGATGCGTTCCTCGGCATAGGCGCGATGCTCCAGACCGCGCCGCAGGGCGAATCGCGTGGCCGCGTAGAGATCAGCCAGCAGGCGATCCTTCCAGGCGTTCCACAGCTTCGGGCTGGTTCCGGCGATATCGGCCACGGTCAGCAGGTACAGGTAGTCCAGGCGTTCACGCTCGGCAACCTGCCGGGCAAAGGCCTGCACCACGTCGGGATCGGAAATGTCCTTGCGCTGTGCGGTCACCGACATCAGCAGGTGCTGGCGCACCAGCCATTCGATCAGGTCGGTATCGGCGGCGCCCAGACCGTGCTGCTCGCCAAACGCCCGCGCATCCTCGGCGCCCAGTTCGGAATGGTCACCACCTCGGCCCTTGGCGATGTCGTGGAACAGGCCGGCCAGCAGCAGCAGTTCCGGCTTGCGCAGCCTTGGCCAGACCTGGTGCGCCAGCGAGAAGCGCTCCACCGAAGATTCGTCGGCAAAGCTGGCAATGTTCCGGAGCACCGCCAGCGTGTGTTCGTCGACGGTGTAGACGTGGAACAGGTCGAACTGCAT
>JAGRJX010000382.1 GCA_020442545.1 Lysobacterales bacterium | reverse complement strand
CCGGGCACCGACAGGCAGCCTTCCTGACAGACCTGGCGGCCCTCCTGCTCAAGGATCTCGGGGTTGATGAACACCCGCGGTTCGGACTTGCCTTCGGAAACGTCAATCACCATGAAACGCCGATGTACGTTGACTTGCGTGGCCGCCAGCCCGATGCCCGGGGCGTCGTACATGGTCTCGAACATGTCGTCAATCAGTGCGCGCAGCTGGTCGTCCACCTGCTCGATGGGCGCGGCCTTGGTGCGCAGTCGTGGGTCGGGAAATTCGATAATCTCAAGCAGGGCCATGTGGAATTCCGTGCCGGCGTCACCGGCGAAACGAGGCGGGTTTTGCGGTAATCTGGGGTGAAAAGCCCCGGTTTTCAACGAGCTGGAGGCGCCGTCAGTCTAGCATCGGAGGGACTTGCTGATCGTGCGCGTCGTTTTCCCGGGCGCAATCGGGCAGCCGCTTGCAGCAAGGATTCCTGCCGATCGGAGCAACAGATGCCGGGCAATCCATGAAACAATATATTGCGATTCGTATCCGATCCTGTATTTTTGGGCTATAGTTTCCCGCAACCTGCTTGGGGAATCAGGTAGATGGCAGCCATGCTTAAAAAATTGCTTTCAGTTGTAGCCGTATCCCTGCTGGTCTTCGCCGGCTTTGCTTCGGCGGTGGATTTGCGCTCGGATCACCCGGATGTGTATGTGGTGAAGAAGGGCGACACGCTCTGGGATATTTCCGCCCGCTTCCTGCGCCAGCCCTGGCTGTGGCCGGAAATCTGGCAGGCCAATCCGCAGATCGAGAACCCGCACCTGATTTATCCGGGTGACGAGATCAGCCTGGCTTACCTCAATGGTCAGCTGAAGCTGGTCAAGCGATCGCCGGAGGTCCGCCGAGAGGGTCTCGCCCCGATTCCACCGATTCCGCTGGAACAGATTCAACAATTCCTGCGCGACTATCGGGTGCTTGACGAAGGCGAATTCGAAGGACTGCCCTACGTCATCGGCTTCGAGGAGAATCGCTTGCGCGGGGCCGGTGGGCAGCTGGTCTATGTGCGCGGCCTTGACGCGGCGAAACCCGGCGACAATTTCATCATTGTCCGTCCGAGCGTGCGCTACACCGATTTCAAGCTGCCTGACGGTGGCCACAAGCGCTTCGACCAGGATGAATGGACGCTGGCGCACGGTGCCAGGGACGACCGCGCCATCGGTGCCTGGGAAGACGCCGTCCACGACGCCAAGGGCCGCCGCGAGACCATGGGTTACGAGGTGATGCGCGTCGGCACCGCCCATCTGACGCAAACCGGCGACCCGGCCAGCCTGGTGCTGGGTCACAACGGTCGGGAGGTGCGCAAGGGTGACCTGATTCTGCCGGCGGAAACGCAAGCCTACGACACGACCTACTACCCGCATGCGCCTGGCGGCATTCCGGCCGATGCGTTCGTCCTGGCGGTTTCCGAAGGCATCAACTACTCCGGACCGCATCAGGTGATCGCGCTCGGCATCGGTGCTGCGGATGGCGTCGAGAACGGCCAGGTCTATGCTACCTACCGTCCGGGTGAGTGGGTCGAGGACGAGGTCGAGCACCCGCACCGCATCGCCTCCAAGCGCAAGAAGAACAAGGTGCAGTTGCCGGACGAGTTCAATGGCAATGCCATGGTGTTCCGTACCTTTGACCGTGTCAGCTACGCGCTGATCATGGACGGCATCAGGCCGACCCGCGTCGGCGACGTGCTGAAGATGCCGGCCGACATGTAGACCGGCGCGGCCTCGCCGCGCTGCCCAAAACCTACCGGGGCCCCGACGAATCATCGTCGGGGCCTTTGTTTTTGCAGAACACGGATCTCCATGACAATCAGCATGCAATCCGGCAAACAACTGGCCATGGCGGTGGCGGACACTGCGGGCCAGCAGCAGGCATGGCTGCGACTGTTGCGCAGCCCCAAGCTGGGTGCCGCCGCCCTGCGCCGTGCTGTCGAACATTTCGACAGTGCCGCCGCGCTGGTGGACGGCAGCCCGTCAGCCTGGCGTGCGGCCGGCATCGATGATGACAGCATCCGCGCTCTGGGGGTGCTGGAAGCTGCCAACGTCGAAGACCTCGGCTGGCTGCAGGGTCCAAACCGCCACCTCATCGGCTGGGACAGCGAGGACTACCCGGCGCTGCTGCGACGCGGACCGAATCCGCCGCCGGCGCTGTTCGTGGTCGGCGATCCCACGCTGCTGTGGCGACCGCAGGTTGCCGTGGTCGGCAGCCGCAATCCCAGTCCCGGCGGGCGCGACAACGCCGCTGCCTTTGCTCGCGGACTGGCCCGCGATGGCTGGCTGGTCAGCAGCGGGCTCGCCGATGGCGTCGACGCCGCGGCACATCGCGCGGCGCTGGATGCCGGGCAACCGACGCTGGCGGTGGTCGGCACCGGGCCGGATCGCGTCTATCCGGCCAGCAATCGCGCGCTGGCCGAGGACATCGCTACCCACGGTGTCATCGTCAGCGAGTTCCTGCCCGGCACTGGCGCGCGGCGCGAGCATTTCCCGCGGCGCAACCGCATCCTCGCCGGACTCAGCCTCGGCACGCTGGTGATCGAAGCCGGCACCCGCAGCGGCGCGCTCATCACCGCACGTCTGGCCGGTGAATGCGGTCGCGAAACCTTCGCCATTCCCGGCTCCATCCATAATCCGATGGCGCGAGGCTGCCATCAGCTGATCCGTCAGGGTGCGGCACTGGTGGAAACGGTACAGGAAGTGATCGAAGCGCTTGCGCCGATGGCCACGGAGCTGGCCGACGCGCTGCGCGCCCGCCTCGGGCACAGCGATGCGAGCGGCCAGACCGATGATTCGACCAGACAATCCGCGCCGGACGCAGCGGCCGACGATCCCGAATACCGGCGCCTATGGGACGCCCTCGGCCACGATCCGGTTGGTATTGACACCCTGACCGAACGCACCGGCTTGACGGTCGATACCCTGTCATCCATGCTGCTTCGCATGGAGCTGGACGGTCGCGTCAGCAGTCATCTGGGCCGCTACGCCCGCCATGCAACCTGAGGCGCCCTCGTCGAGTGAGCGAATGAAAGAAAACATTCTGGATGTCCTGCTGTACCTGTTCGAGCACTACTTCTACGACGACCCCGAGGCCGTCAGCGACCGCGACTCCCTTCAATCCGGGCTGATCGAAGCCGGCTTCAGCCCCGCCGAAACGGGCAAGGCCTTCGACTGGCTGGATGCCCTGGCACAGCAGCGACCATCCACCCTGCCTGGCCTCCCGGTTCACGGGGCGGTTCGCGTCTACGCCGACGAGGAGTTGCACCGCCTGGATGCCGAATCACGCGGTTTTCTCATGTACCTGGAGCAGACCGGCATCCTGGGCGCCGCCCAGCGCGAGCTGGTCGTCGACCGCGCCATGGCCCTGAATCAGGCAGATCTCGACGTCGATGACCTCAAGTGGGTGGTGCTGATGGTGCTGTTCAACCAGCCCGGTTCCGAAGCCGCCTGCGCGTGGCTGGAATGTCAGATGTTCGATGACGAGGGCGAGTCGCTGCACTGATCGCCCGCCGCGCGTCACGACAGTTTTCTCTTGACAGCCGCAGAACGGCTGTGCTTTGACTGGAAAAGGGATGCCCGATCCTGCGGCGGCTGCCGATGGTGCCGCCGGCGATGGGCACGCAACGCATTAGGAACAGGGAAACATGGCGAAGAACCTGCTCGTGGTGGAGTCGCCGGCCAAGGCCAAGACCATCAA
>JAGRJX010000104.1 GCA_020442545.1 Lysobacterales bacterium | reverse complement strand
GATACTTGTTCAGCGTTGCCCTAGTGCGGGGCCCAAGAGATTTTCGCTCGCCATGCCCCTCCGGATGGCGGGAGATGGTCGGGGTGAGGGCGGTGGCGCGCAGCGCCTGCGCTGTTGGCAAGTAGAGCGCATTCACATTGCGATTGCCCCTTTTGGCGCGCCTGATATCTGTCGTGCGCAGCTGTTTCGCCTGCCTCAGCTTGACCTGGTTGCCGGCGTCCGGTTGCTCGCGGGAGCTTCGCAACGACACACAGAGCCTGATCCGCGGGCAGGCGCAGAGGGCGGTCCGAGAACGCGTTGGCTGGGCTGACTCAGGCCTTCTTCACGAATGCCGACTTCAGCTTCATCGGGCCAATGCCGTCGACCTTGCAGTCGATGTCGTGGTCGCCTTCGACCAGACGGATGTTGCGCACTTTGGTGCTGGCGTTCTGCACGACGCGTTCGGGGATGCCGCTACTGTGCCGCCAGCCACTCATCGTCCGAGCCGTCGATGACGTCCTCGAACAGGAAGGTCGACAGGTAGCGCTCGCCGGTGTCGGGCAGCATGCACAGGATGACGCTGCCTTTCGCCGCCGACTCGGCGACGCGCAGCGCGGCGGCGGCGGTCGCTCCGGCTGAGACGCCGACGAAGATGCCTTCCTCGCGCGCCAGTCGCAGCGCGGTGTTGCGGGCGAGCAGGTCGTCGATCTTGAGAATGTCGTCGGTGACCTCGCGGTTCAGGACCGAGGGCACAAAGTCCGGCGTCCAGCCCTGGATCTTGTGCGGATGCCATTCCTCGCCCTGCAGCAGGGCGGCAACCTGCGGTTCGGCGGCGGTGATTTTCACGTCCGGACGCGCCAGCTTCAGCACTTCGCCCACGCCGGTCAGCGTGCCACCGGTGCCCCAGCCGCTGACGAAGTGGTCGAGTCGTCGGCCGGCGAAGTCGCCGATGATTTCAGCCGCCGTGGTGTTGCGATGCCAGCTCGGGTTGGCCGGGCTGTCGAACTGGCGGGCGAGGAACCAGCCGTGCTTTTCGGCCAGCTCCTGCGCGCGGCGCACCATGCCGGTGCCGCGTTCGGCGGCGGGCGTGAGGATGACTTTGGCACCGTAGGCACGCATCAGCTTGCGGCGTTCGATGGAGAAGCTTTCGGCCATGGTGGCGACAAACGGATAGCCACGCGCGGCGCAGACCATGGCCAGCGCGACGCCGGTATTGCCCGAAGTGGCCTCGACCACGGTCTGTCCCGGCTTCAGTGCGCCGCTCCGTTCGGCATCGAGGATCAGCGCCAGCGCGAGGCGATCCTTCACCGAGCCGCCGGGGTTGAAGGACTCGATCTTCGCGTAGATAGAAACGTGTTCCGGCGCGAGCCGGTTGAGGCGGACGATCGGCGTGCGGCNNGGCCGATGGTGTCGGTGATGCTGTCTAAGATCATGGCGTTCTCCCTGGCGGCGTCGCGGTCGGGCGATGCAGGCCGAAACGTTGGCGAGATGGCGATGGAAAATCAGGCCGCTTGGGCCTGGGACATTGCGATTGGCGACTGCACTCGACAACGCACGGAACGCGCATCGATCGGCGGTGCGCCGTACCAGTGGTTGTCCAGCGCCATCGCCGCGACTTTGCCAACGATGGCCAGTGCCGGTGCGCTGACGGCGTGCTTAGTGGCGGCATCGGCCAGCGCGGCAATATCGGTGACGATGACGCGCTGCTCCGGACGGCCACCGTTTTCTACCAGCGCCACCGGCGTGTCCGGATCGCGACCGGCATCCAGCAGGCTGTCGCGAAGTGAAGGCAATCGGGACACGCCCATGTAGGCGACCAGCGTGGTTTCCGGATCATCCAGTGGCGTTGGCGAGCGGTAGCGGGGTCCGCCGGGTGCGTCGGCCTGCGCGGTGAACAGGTGCACGGCACGCGCCACGCCGCGATGGGTCAACGGGATGCCGGCGTGCGCGGCGCAGGCGTTGGCGGCGGTCACGCCGGGCACCACCGCGAACGCAATGCCGGCTTCGCGCAATGCGTCGATTTCCTCGCCGCCGCGGCCGAACACCAGCGGGTCGCCGCCCTTGAGGCGCACCACGCGATTGCCGGCCTGCGCCTCGCGCACCAGCCGCTGGCTGATGCTGTCCTGGCTGTGCAGGCGGCTGCCGACGCGCTTGCCGACATCGATGCGCCGCGCATCGCGGCGGATCAGGTCGAGGATGTCCGGCGACACCAGCCGGTCGAAGAGCACCACGTCGGCGTCCTGGAGGTGGCGCAGCGCGGCCAGCGTCAGCAGGCTGACGTCGCCGGCGCCGGCGCCGACCAGCGCAACGCTGCCGGTTTCATCATTCGACGATCCGTTGCCCGAGGACTCTTTCAATCGTGTTTCAAGCAAACGGTCGGCCTGTGCCTCATGGCCATGGCGGATCAGCCAGGCGGCATGGCCCCGCAGCAGGGATTCCAGGAAGGCGCGTCGCCTGCGCACGTCCGGCAGCGCCTCGCGGATGCGTGAACGCCAGCGTTCGGCGAAGCGTGCCAGCGCGCCCACTGACGGCTCCAGCAGCGATTCCAGTCGCTCACGGATCAGCCGTGCCAGTACCGGTGCCGCGCCACCGCTGGAAATCGCGACCAGGATCGGTGAGCGGTCAACGATGCTGGGCACGATAAAGCGGCACAGCGCTGGCTGGTCGACCACGTTGACCAGCACACCGCGCTGTTCCGCATCGGCGGCGACCCGCGCATTCACGCTGCGGTCGTCGGTGGCGGCGATCACCAGCCGCTGGCCGGCGAGCAGCTGCGGCGCGTAGTGATCGGCCACATGGCGATAGCGGCCGTCGGCAACCGCCGTGCTCAGCTCGGGTGCCAGTCGTGGCGCGGCGATGCTCACGCTGGCCCCGGCCCGCGCCAGCATCGCCGCCTTGCGCGCGGCCACCTCGCCGCCGCCAACCACCAGTACCGGCTGGTCTTGCAGATCAAGGAAGATCGGGTAGTGCCGCATGCGATGTCGCTCAACCGGTGAGAAGGTTCCACAGTGTCCCAGACCGGCTGCCGGCGCGGAAATGATCGGTCGCCGCTTCGATATTCCATCCGGTCATGTGCGCTGGCGTATGGCGGGTTCGAGGGTTGACCGGCTCGCGGACTTCGGGGAAGCTCGGTTCCGTCGCGGCTGTACCGGCCGCTTTCGCTGGACAGAACAATCCCGTCATGAACGCTTCGTTCTCCAAATCGATGTGCATGTGTTCGATGTGCTGTTGGCGCCATAGCAGCGCACACGTCGAATTCACCGTGCCCGTCGATCGAGAACACTGCCATGACCCTGAACCAGCTCCGCTACCTGCTCGCCATCGTTGACGCCGACCTCAATATCACGGTCGCCGCACGGCGCGTTCATGCCACCCAACCCGGATTGTCCAAGCAGCTCAAGCAGTTGGAGGACGAACTCGGCTTCCCGCTGATCATCCGTCGCGGCAAGAGCCTCGAATCACTGACCTCGCTGGGCCAGCAGGTGGTTGAAGCCGCGCGCAAGATCGTCGGCGAGGCGGAAGGCATCCTCACCCTGGCCAGCAACCAGCAGGACATCCCGCGCGGCCGCTTGCGCATCGCGACCACGCACACGCAGGCGCGCTACGTGCTGCAGCACCTGCTGCCGGCGTTCCGCGCGCGCTATCCGGAGGTCAGCGTACACATCGAGCCCGGCGATCCGACCCAGTTCGTCGAACGCCTGCGTCGTGACGAGATCGACCTCGCCATCCAGAGCAGCGTCGATACCCCGCCGGCCGGCGTGCAGGCCTTGCCGGCTTACCGCTGGGATCGCGTGGTGGTAGTGCCGCAAGGGCATCCGCTGGGCAGCCTCGGTCGCCACATCGAGCTGGACGATCTCGCCGAATACTCGCTGACCAGCTACGACAGCTCGCGCCGTCCGGAATCCTCGCTGCAGCGCGTGTTCCGCCAGGCTGGCCTGACCCCGAAGATCGTGGTCACCGCGCTGGATGCCGACTTGGTGAAGACCTACGCGCGCACCGGCCTCGGCATCGGCATCTTCGCCGAAATGGCCCTGCAGCCGGAGGACGCCGGCAGTCTGGTCGCGCTGGACGCCGAGCACCTGTTTCCGCCCTGCACGGCGTGGATCTGCCTCGCCGAACAGCGTCCGCCGCGTGCCTACGTCGATGATTTCATCCAGTTGCTTGCGCCGCACCTGCCCGCGCAGGCCCGCAACGCCCGCGCCGTGCAGGCCGACGCGATCCCGCAATGGCGCCACCTGCACCAGCGCCTGCGCGAACTGATCCGCGGGCAGGCGGAGATCGCGGTCTGAGAAGTCGGTGACTGGACGGGATCAGGCCTTCTTTACGAATACCGGCTTCAGCTTCATCGGGCCGATGCCGTCGACCTTGCAGTCAATGTCGTGGTCGCCCTCCACCAGGCGGATGTTGCGCACCTTGGTGCCGACCTTCACCACGCTGGAGCTGCCCTTCACCTTGAGATCCTTGATCACGGTAACGCTGTCGCCGTCGGCCAGCAGGTTGCCGACGCTGTCGCGAACGACCAGCGCATCCTCGGCGCTGGCTTCCTTGCCGGGCGTCCATTCGTGCGCGCATTCGGGGCAGACAAGCAGGGCACCGTCGGCGTAGGTGTAAGTCGAGCTGCATTGTGGGCAGGTAGGCAGTTCGCTCATGGTGCACTCCGGTCGCATCGCAATCACGGCGCGGGAGCGAAGAATAGCAGTTGCCCGGTTGCTCAGCGTACCGTTGTCACGGCCTCGTGCAGTCCACATTCGCGGATGATGCCGGCGAATCGTGTGTCTTCCTCGCGGGCGACTTCGTGGATCGGGCGCGTGCTGTGACGGTCGCCGATGCTGACGTAGCCGTCGTTCCACAGCGGGTGGTAGGGCAGGTCGTGGCGGGCAAGATACTTGTGCAGGTCGCGGTTGCTCCAGTCGAACAGCGGGTGCAGCTTCCAGCGTCCGTCCTGCAGCATCAGCGGATCGATACGTGCGCGTGATTCGGACTGGCTGCGGCGCAGGCCGGCGACCCAGGTGCGTGCACCGAAGCGATCCAGCGCGGTATTCATCGGCTGCACCTTCATCAGCCGGTTATAGCGCTCGATGCCGTCGCGGCCCTGTTCCCAGAGGCGACCGTGGCGGGCCTCCAGCCATTGTGGCGACAGCTCGGGGCGGACGATGTGCAGGTTCAGGTCGAGGCGGTCACTCAGTTCGTCGATGAAGCGGTAGGTTTCGTCGAACAGGTAGCCGGTATCGACCAGCAGCACCGGAAGGTCGGGGCGGATCCGTGTCGCCATGTGCAGCAACACGGCGGACTGCGCACCGAAGCTGGAGGACAGTACGTGCGGTCCGGACAGCGTGGACAACGCCCATTCGATCCGCGACTCCGTATCGCGTCCCGCTAGCCACGGCTGCAGCTCGGACAGTGATCGGGCGTCCTCGGCCAAAGTGACGGCATCGGGAACGACGGCGAGAGCGTTCATGCGGCGGCCTCCGTTGCTTGTGTTCCAGTGATCAATCCGGCGCGCCAGAGGAAGTCGCCAAAGTCTTCATCTGTCGTGCGCTCGGCGGCATAGCTCGCGAACAGCGTGTCGAGCTCATCGAGGATCTGAACTTCGTCAATGTTCTCGCGATGCAGGATCGCCAGCCGCTGGCCGCGGCGATCACCGCCGAGGTGCAGGTTGTAGCGACCGGGCGCCTTGCCGATCAGCGCGATCTCGGCCAGATGCGGTCGCGCGCAGCCGTTCGGGCAGCCGGTGATGCGCAGGTTGATCGCTTGCTCGCCGAGTCCGTGCGCCGACAGGCGCGCATGCACGCGATCCAGCAGCGTCGGCAGGTAGCGCTCGGCCTCGGCCATGGCCAGCGCGCAGGTCGGCAGTGCCACGCAGCTCAGCGCGTTGAGCTTCAGCGGCGCATCGTCCTGGTGGGCATCCAGCCGATAGCGCGCCAGCAGCGTGTTGATGCGGCCGCGCTGGGCATCGCTGACGCCGTCGATGCGCAGGTTCTGGTTCGGGCTCAGCACGAAGCGGGCGTCGCTGCCGTCCAGCGTGGCGGCGACGGCGGCAAGCCCGCTCAGACTGCTGCGGGCGTCGTCATCGACGACGCGTCCCGACGGAATGCGCAGGCCCAGTGACCACTGGCCATCGCGCTGCTGGCTCCAGCCGAATCGGTCGCCGTTGTGGATGAAGTCAACCGGGCGCGGCGGTTCCAGCGGAGCAGCGAGCCGTGAAAACAGTTCGGCCTTGAACCAGTCCACGCTGCGATCGGCGATGGTGTACTTGAGGCGCGCGCGGGTGCGGTCGCTGCGGTTGCCGAAGTCACGCTGCACGGTGAGCACGGCGCGGGCGACGTCGAGCAGTTGTTCCGGCGGCAGGAAGCCGATTTCGTCAGCCGCACGCGGGAATGTGTCGCCACGCCCGTGCGTGCTGCCCATGCCGCCGCCAACCAGCAGGTTGAACCCCTGCAGTTCGTCGTTCTCGATGATGGCGACGAAGCCTAGGTCCTGCGAGTACACGTCGATATCGTTGTACGGCGGAATGGCGATACCGGCCTTGAACTTGCGCGGCAGGTAGGTCTCGCCGTAGAGCGGCTCGGGAACCGGATCGCCGGCAACCTGCACCTTGCTTTCTTCCTCATCAAGCCAGATCTGGTGATAGGCGCGGGTGGCCGGCAGCAGTGCTTCCGACAGTTCACGGCTCAAGGCCTGCACGCGGGCTTCGGCGTCGGACGAAGCATCGCCGCTGGAGCACATCACGTTGCGGTTGACGTCGCCGCAAGCGGCCAGCGTATCCACCAGCGCGGCATTCATCGCGGCGATAGTGGTTTTGAGCTCACGCTTGATCACGCCATGAACCTGGAAAGCCTGGCGCGTGGTCAGGCGCAGCGAACCGCTGCCGTATTCGCGGGCGATGGCGGTCAGCGCCAGCCACTGCGACGGCGTGGCGATGCCGCCCGGCAAACGCGTGCGGATCATGAAGCTGTAGGCCGGTTCCAGCTTGCGCAGCCGGCGCGCCTCGCGCTGGTCGCGGTCATCCTGCTGGTAGCTGCCGTGGAACTTGATCAGCTGGGTATCGTCCTCGCGCAGCGCGCCGGTGCGCGCGTCGGCCAGGCTTTCCACTAGGGTGCCGCGCAGGCCACGGCTGCTGCGCTTGATCGCTTCGACCGGAGAGAGTTCAGCGCTGCTCATCAGTACACGTCCCGCAGGTAGCGGCCTTCGGCTGCCAGATCGTTCAGGCGTTCGCGCGCGCCTTCCTCGTCGATGCCGGCATGGGTTTCAAGGATGCGACGCAGCGCCGCGTCGACATCCGGCGCCATGCGGCTGGCGTCGCCGCAGACGTAGAGGCGGCCACCGGATTCGATCCAGTCGAACACGTCACGGCCTTCGGCCAGCAGGCGATCCTGCACGTAGCGCACGGCGTCACCGTCGCGCGAGAAGGCGACGTCAATGCGATGCAGGCTGCCGCGACGCAGCGCGTCCAGCCATTCGGCCTGGTAGAGGAAGTCCTCGCGCGCATGGCGATTGCCGAACAGCAGCCAGTTGCGGCCATTGCCACCGGTAGCAAACCGCTGCTGCAGGAAGCCGCGATAGGGTGCGACGCCGCTGCCGGCGCCGATCATCAGGATATCGGTGCTGTCGTCGTCTGGCAGGCGAAAGCGCGGGTTGGCCTCCAGCGAGACACGCAGGCTTGCGCCTTCGTCGAGTCTGGACAACTGGCCGGAAGCCAGTCCCTGCCAGCGCCGGCCATCGTGTTCGCCATCAAATTCGGCGACGCAGAGATGCACCTCATCATCGCCCACCTCGGCGCGACTGGAGGCGATGGAGTAGGCGCGGCTGCCCAGCGGTGGCAGCGCCTTCACCAGTGATTCGGCGCTCCAGTCGGCCGGGGCTTCGCGCAGTGCATCGACCAGTTGGCGACTGCCGAACCAGCGGCGAATGGCCTGTGGGTCGCTGTCGCGCAATGCCGCCGAGAGCGCGCTTTGGCTGTCATCGCGGTCGGCATGCTGGCGCAGGAACTTCAGCGACAGGCGCGTGAGTTCACGCCGGTTGCGCAGCCAGTCGCGCAACGAGGCCTGGTGATCATCGATGATCACGTCGGTGTCGCCGTCGAGACCGGCGGCATCGAGCACCGCCTCCACCAGGGGTTCGGGGTTGCTTACATGGACGGCCAGCGCATCGCCTGGTTGGTAGGCGATGCCGCTGCCGGCGATATCGAGTTCGACGTGATGCACACCGCGCACGGCACGCTCGGTGGTCAGCGGATGGCGGACGATGACTTCAGCCTCGTTTGGCGCTGACAGGACAGGCGTGGCCGTCGCGCTGCTGACCAGGTGCAGCCGCGGCGTCGTGCCGGTTGCTGCGGTTGAGGCCGCTGTCGTGTCCAGTTCGCGCTTTGCGGTGTCCAGCGCGTCGGTCAGCCAGGGCGCGGCATCGCGCTCGAAATCGAGGTCGGCATCGGCGCGATCAACCACCCGGCGGCCACCAAGCTCGGCAAGGCGCTCGTCCAGTGCACGGCCCGTGGCGCAGAACAGCGGGTAGCTGGAGTCGCCCAGCGCCAGCACGGCGAAGCGAAGGCCGTCGAGCTTCGGCGCGCGTCGTCCGCCGAGTTCATCGAGGAAGCGGCGCGCGTCGTCGGGTGGATCGCCATCGCCCTGCGTGCTGATCACGGCGTAGAACAGGGACAGCGAGGGCAGCTCGCGGGCGCGCAGGTCGGCCAGCGATACCAGGCGGACGGCCAGCCCCGCTGCCTCGCTCTGGGCGGCAAGGGCTTCGGCAAGACGGCGGCTGTTGCCGGTCTGACTGCCGTAGGCGATGGTCAGGGTTTCGGCGCTGGCTGCTTCCGTGACACTCGAAGGCAGGTTCAGCACCGACTCCGCGCGGCCATACAGGTAACCAGACGCCCAGTGCAGTTGTGCGCTGGACAACGCGGTCGCCAGTTCGCTGAGCCTGTCGAAATGCGGTTCCGGCAAAGGCGTTGTCGCGATGGCGGCGTTGCCTGTCATGGTGGCGTCCCGGTGTAATTCGAGGACCCAGCCTAGAAAGCGGTCGCGGCCAGCGGAAAGGATTTGTCGCCATGTGCATATGCACGGAAGAGAAAGGTCGTTTGACGACGGCGCCAGCGTTCAACCAAACGGTCGAGACGTCGTTCTGAACAGCGAAGCTGCCCTGACAGAGGTGTACTCGGTCTCGGCCAGGCCATCGCGACAATTCTGCACAGCCTGATGCCTTGGGACGGTATCGATCAGCCCTTCGGTGCCTTGATGGCGATGGCGTCGACGCCCTGGCCCTTGAGCTGGCGGCGGGCCGCGTCGAGCTGGCGCAGGTCGGCGTAGGGGCCGAGGCGCACGCGGTGCCATGTGGTGCCGTTGATGCTCTCGCTTTCGATCCGTGCCACCAGGCCGCTGAATGCCAGCTTGGCCTTGAGTGCTTCTGCGTCGGCCTTGTTGCGGAAGGCGGCCGCCTGCAGCAGGTAGCGCTGGTCGTCGGCAGGTGGTGCCGGTTCGGGTGCACGTGCCTGCTCACTGATCTCCGCCTCGGGGATCACCACTTCCTTCTCCGGCAGCAGGGTGTAGAAATCGTACTTGGGCTTGCTGACCGGCTTGGGCTGCTGCGCCACCGGTTCGTCGGTGGACGGCGCGGGTGCGGTGGCGTCGGGATTCGGACGCGGGAACAGGCTGGTGTCGCCAAGACCGCCGCGCATCACCACGAAGCCGGCGATGGCGAGGCCGATGAGCAGGCCGGCCAGCAGCCAGGCCCAGCCCGGGATGCCACGGCGCGCCGATCTGCCGCTGCGTCGCGCCTGCGATTTGCCGCGTCGTGCTGCCACTACATTTTCTCCGGGGCGCTGACGCCCAGCAGCTTCAGGCCGTTGATCAGTACCTGCTGCGTCGCGAGGCAAAGGCCAAGACGCGCGCTGCGCAGGGCTTCGTCGTCAACCAGTACCTGATTGGCGTTGTAGAAGCTGTGGAAAGCCGCCGCCAGCTCGCGCAGGTAGTTGGCGACCAGCTGCGGTGCGCGATGCGTTGCCGCGGCTTCGACCATTTCCGGGTAGCGCATCAGCTGGTCGAGCAGGGCGTCTTCCTGCGGCTCGACCAGTCGCGCGCGGGCGGCGTCGGCGGCGCTGCGGTTGAACGACCACTGTCGCTCGGCCAGCTGGCGCATCACGCTGCACACGCGGGCGTGGGCGTACTGCACATAAAACACCGGGTTGTCGTTGGACTGGCTCTTGGCCAGATCCAGATCAAAGTCCAGGTGCTGATCGTTGCTGCGCATCACGTAGAAGAACCGCGCGGCGTCCGAGCCAACTTCATCGCGCAGCTCGCGCAGGGTGACGAACTGGCCCGAGCGCGTGGACATCTGCACCTTCTCGCCACCGCGGTAGAGGATGGCGAACTGCACCAGCAGGATCTCGATCTTCGCCGGATCAAGGCCCAGGCCCTGTGCGGCAGCCTTCAGGCGCGCGATGTAGCCGTGGTGGTCGGCACCGAAGACATAGATGGCGCGATCAAAGCCGCGCTCGAACTTCGACAGCAGATAGCCCAGGTCGGAGGCAAAATAGGTGCGCTGGCCGTTCTCGCGGATGACCACGCGGTCCTTCTCGTCACCGAAGCTGGTGGCGCGGAACCAGCGTGCGCCGTCGTTTTCGTACAGGTGGCCGCCGGCTTCCAGCGTGTCCAGCGCGCGCTGCACGTAGCCGTCGGTTTCCA
>JAGRJX010000103.1 GCA_020442545.1 Lysobacterales bacterium | reverse complement strand
GCGGACAACCAGTCTGGCAACCCCGGCGACACCCTGCCGCTACCGCTGAACGCCACCAACAGCGGCGGCACCGGCATCGCGCTGTGGCGCATCATCACCGACGGCAGCAACGGCGCCACGCTGAATCTTGCGGGCGACCTGAGCTCGCCGCCCGACGACGCCGCCATCAGCATCCCGACCGGCGGAACGGCCGGCCCCACGCTGACGCTGGGGCCGGATGCCGGCAGTGTCAGCATCGAAGCCTGCGAAGGGCAGCTGCAGACGATGGGCTATGTCTGCATCAACCCCCCGTCGTTCCATACCTTTGCCGCAGTTGCCCTGCCCAAGATGCTGGTCAAGGTGACGCCGGACCCGGTCAGTGCTGACGTCGGCAGCAGTTTCGATGTCTCGGTCCGGCTTGAGGACGGCCTCGGCAATCCGGTCGCCGGTTCCAGCATCAGCTTTGCTGCCACGCCCGGCGTGGTATCGCCAGCCAATACCAGCGCGGTGACTGGTGCGGGCGGTGTCGCAACGGCAAGTTTCAGCGCCGACCAGGCCGGCAGCTTCCCCAGCGCAATGTCGGTGATCTACGACCCGGACGGCATTCCGTCCAACGGCAATGAGCTGCTGGCGACCTACGGTTTCAGCTTCGCGACCCCCGCACCGGGAATACTGAACAAACCATCGGTGAATTCCGGCGACAACCAGACGCTGACCGTGGGTGATCGCATCGCGATGCCATTGCGGGTGCTGGCGCGAACCGGCGCCGGTACGCCGGAGGCCAACGTCACCGTGAACTGGTCGGTGTTGCAGGGTGCCGCGCAGCTGGATGCCGCGAGCACGCTGACAGACAGCAGTGGATACACCGGCATGGGACTGGTGGCAACCGCTGCAGGGACCATTGTCGTTCGCGCCGAACGTGCCGATGTTCCCGCCGCCTACGAGGAATTCACGCTGTCAGCGCTTGCCCCCGCGTCGCTGTCGATTGAAGGTGGCGATGGTCAGGTGGCGTCTCCCGGGAGCACCGGCGACGACCTTGTGGTGCAGCTGCTTCTCGACGGTTCACCGTTTGGCGGCGGTCAGATCGCCTGGGCCGTCGAAAGTGGTGATGCCACACTGACCGACAGCCACAGCGGCACCGATGCCGGTGGCCTGGCGAGGGTCGGTATCAGCTTCGGCACCGGCGTTGGACCGGTGGTGGTCAGTGCCAGCTCCGAGGATCCCCCTGCCGGGCCGGTGTACTTCCATCTGGACGTGGCGCCACCGTCGTCCATCGTGCATCTGGAGATCCACGCCGGCGATCACCAGAACGGACCCATCACCACCGCAGGCGACAACCCTCTGGTGGTGTCACTGACCGATGGCGACGGCGCACCAATCGACGATGCGACCGTGTACTGGGAGGTTATCGGCGGCGATGCCAGTGTGGACGGTGTCAGCAGCAGCACCGAGGGCGGCGGATTCGCCGCCATGACGTTCCGGTTTGGCGCTGCCGCCGGTGCCTCGACCATACGTGCCAGCCTGACCGGTGGCGATATTTACCGCGATTTTGAAGTGACGGCATACGTTCCGCAGCTGATCCAGCAGGGGGGTGATGGCCAGAGCGGACTGACCGGCAGTGAACTGCCCGAGGACTTCGTGGTTTCCATCGCACCGCCGGTGTCCCCCATCGCCAAGTCGCTGACTGGCGTCGACATCCACTGGCAGGTGATCGAGGGTGGAGGAAGTCTCAGCGCCACCACGACACCGACCGACGGCGACGGCCAGGCCCGGGTGCGGCTGCGACTGGGTCCCGCGCCCGGCAACAATGTGGTGAGGGCTGAAATAGCAGGCGGTCCCACGCTGCTCTTCAATGCAACCGGCTACAACACACCACCGGCGGCCATGCTGCGCATCGTGTCGGGTGATGGCCAGCAGATTCCGACAACGTCGCCATCGGCACCGCTGGTGGTCGAGACGCTGGATGGCGACGACGAGCCCTTGTCCGGCGTTGCGCTGGACTGGAGCATCGACAACGGCAGCCTGTCAGCCGCCAGCACCAGTACCGGCAGCGACGGGCAGAGCAGCAACGTGGCGCAGGTCGCGATTTCGGGCACAGCCGTCGTCAATGTGGCCGTTCACGGCTCGCCAGAGCTGGCGGTCAGCTTCACGCTGAACGGCGGCGTTGCCAACATTCTCGACCTCACCGACGACGAGCACGAAGTCGCCGTTGCCATCGACACACTGTGCCCCGCGCTGTTGGCGATGGACAGCCACACTCCCGAACAGCACGACCTGCTGGAGCGCTGCCTGGAGCTGCTGGATAACGCCGGAGACCATCCCGACGACGTGGTGCATGCCCTGGACGAGATGATGCAGGACACCGCGCTGGTGCAGGCGCATTCCGCGCTTCTCGCAGCCTCGACCCAGTTCGGCAATATCAATCAGCGCCTCAACGCGCTGCGCGCCGGGCGACAACAGCCGCTGAGTCTCGATGGCCTTTCGCTGGCGAACAGCAGCGGGATCATGCCGCTGGCCCTGTTGCCAGAGGCAGGTGACGGCGAAACCGGTACCGACTTCAGCCGCTGGGGCTTCTTCGCCAACGGCACGCTGGGTCGCGGTGATTCCGACGGCGGGCGATCGCGGCCGCAATACGACTACGACACCAGCGGCCTCACCGCCGGCGTCGACTACCGGGTCAACGACCACTGGTTTGCTGGTGTGGCGCTGGGCTACACACGCCAGGACAACAGCCTTGGCGATGACCAGGGCCGCGTCGACATGCGCGGCTGGAGCGTTTCCGGTTACACCACCTGGTTCAACACGCACAACTGGTATGTCGACGCGGTACTCAACTGGGGCAGCAACGACTACGACATGCAGCGCCGGATCGCGTACCAGATTGCCGGCAGCGGCGGCATTACCCGTGTCGACCAGGTCGCGCAGGCAAGCAGCAGCGGCGATCAGTCGTATGCCGCGCTGTCCTTCGGACGCGACTTCCAGAAAGGCGCCTGGAGCATCGGCCCCTATTTGCGCGCCAGCTGGGCACGGGTCAGCTTCGATGCCTACCAGGAATCACTGCCCGGCAGCGGAGCCGGCAGCGGCCTGGGTCTGGCGGTGGCGGCGCGCGACGTGGATGCGGCCATGCTGGTCCTGGGAGGCAAGGCCAGTCGGGCGATCAGTACCGACTGGGGCGTACTGATGCCGAGCTTGAGTCTGGAATGGGAGCACCAGCTGCAGGATGATCCGCAGCACGTCGTCGCCCACTTCCTCGCCGATCCGACGCGGACACCGTTCGAGATTCGCGGCACGCCACTGGATCGTGACTACTACCGGCTCGGTATCGGGCTATCGGCGCTATGGGCCAACGGACGGTCCGGTTTTGTCAGCTACGAGCACCTGATTGGCGCATCCGGCATCAGCCAGGGAACGCTGTCGCTCGGTCTGCGTTTCGAGTTCTGACCCGGCATGCTGACAGACGTGCATGCCGGCAGGCGGGTGCGTGCGGACGGTCGCGAGGTGCGTGTCCGGCGAACGGGTGATGCTCCGTTTCCCGTTTGGAGTGGGCAGGGACGATTGCCACGGGCCGGTTTCGGGATCGGGATCACGCCGCATCAACGCGCGACTTGCGATGCCTTCCGCGGTCGCGGCATGATCCGGCAATCCGCAACGACGGTGCCGGGTCAAACCCGGCATCGCGGAGCCGGTCCGCAGCGGACCGGCTCGTGACCACGGGTCGCAATCAAGGACACGCATGATCGAATTCGGGCATCAGAGCCACGTCGGCCTCCGCCGCGAACACAACGAAGACACCTACTATGCCGACGGCTCGCTGGGCCTTTGGCTGGTTGCCGACGGCATGGGCGGGCACGAGTTCGGCGAAGTTGCCAGTGCGCTGGCGCGCGATACGGTGGTTCGCGAGGTCAGCGGCGGACGCCCGCTCGCGGAGGCCATCCATCGCGCCGACGAGGAAATCATCGCGCACTCGCGGCGCCGGGCCGAAGGGCTGCCGATGGGCACCACCATCGCAGCCACACGCATCGATGGCAGCCGCTTCGAGGTATCCTGGGTCGGCGATAGCCGCGTCTATCTCTGGAATGGTCACCTGATGCAGTTGTCGCAGGATCACAGCTACGTGCAGGAGCTGATCGACCAGGGTGCGATCACTTCCGAGCAGGCGCGCAGCCACCCGCATCGCAACGTGGTGACGCAGGCGCTGGGCGTGACCGACCCGGAAAGCCTGAACGTCGAAACCATCACCGGCGAACTCAAGCCCGGCATGCAGCTGCTGCTGTGCAGCGACGGCCTCACCGAAGAGGTCAGCGATGCCGACATCGAGGCAATCCTCGGAAAAAAGGAACTGTCGGCACAGGAATGCGTCGAGCACCTGGTAGTGGCCGCGCTGGACGGCGGTGGCTCCGACAACATCACGGTGCTGTTGCTGCGAAACAGCTGAAGCCTGCTATCGCGGTCCTGCCGCAAGCTGTTGCCTGAAACCGGCAGCAGAATACGCGGTCTTGCAAATCACTCGTCAATTGCCGCGCGAGCGTTTTTCCGCCATGCCTCGCAGCGCCTTCAGGTCCGCATTTCCCGGTTGCACCGACAGACCCTGGTCGATGGTGGTGATGCATGAGGTCCACAGCTGGCGGTCGCAAAGCCGGCTTGCGCTGTCAAGATAGAAGCCGGCGATGTTGCTGATGCCTTGCAGGGCCCGCTCATTGTCCGGCTCGGCCTTCAGCACCTGCCGATAGAGGCCGGCGGCGCTGTCGTCCTCCGGGAACACCAGGCGATCACCGAACTGATCCTTGGTGCCGTGCTGGTAGTAGGCATCCGCCTTCTCCAGCAGTATGCCAAGGTCGGTTTCTCCGGCGGGCTTCGGTTCGAGCGGGATGATCGGAGGCGAACTGTCTGGCGAGTCACCGCTTGTCGGGTTGCCCGTCACGGCGGGAGGCGTCGTGGGCGGCGTCGCGTCGCCTGCAGCGCGCAGGAAATACCAGCCAAGCCCGCCGCCGATCAAGCCAACGGCGATCAGCGCGCCCAGCCAGAGACCGCGCCTGGCACCATTGGCCGACGACGAGGCGCGTGTCGCCTGATGCCGATCCGGCCGGCTCAGCCGCGTTTGCCGCTTGCGCGGTTCGGTATCGACGTGCAGATTTTCGGCTTCCGGTGCGGCAGCCAGCAGTGCCTCCATCTGGCGGATGAACTGCTCGCCATTCGACGCCCGGGATTCCGGCGACTTCGCCATCAGGCTGTCCACCAGCGGCTGCAGCCAGGCTGCCTTCTCGGGCAGTTCGGGAATGGGCTGGGTGACGTGCATCAGCGCGACGGTGAACGGGTCGGATGATTCGTAGGGCTGCTTGCCGCTGAGCATCTCGAACAGCACGGCACCCAGGCTGTAGATATCCGAGCGGCCATCCAGCAGTGGCCCGCCCTGCGCCTGCTCCGGGCTCATGTAGTCGGGCGTGCCAATCGAAGATCCGGCGACGGTCATGCCGCCGGTGGCACCGATTGCCTTGGCGATGCCGAAATCCGCCAGCACGGCCGTGCCATCAGCACGGAACAGCACGTTGCCCGGCTTCACGTCGCGATGGACGATGCCCTTTTCGTGCGCGTAGTCGAGCCCACGGGCGATGTCCACGGCCACGTCCAGCGCCTGTGCCACGGTGAGCTTGCCGGCATCGATGCGCTGCCGCAGCGTGCCGCCGGGAATGTACTCGGCGGCGAGGTAGTAGACGCTGCCATGCGAACCGATGTCGTAGATCGTCACCAGGTTCGGGTGGCTGAGCTTGGCGGTGATCTGCCCTTCCTGCAGGAAGCGCTCAGCGAATTCGGCGTTGGCCGACAGCGCCGGCGCCATCACCTTGAGCGCGACTTCGCGATCCAGCGATTCCTGCACGGCGAGGAATACCGAGGCCATGCCGCCTTCACCCAGCGGTCGCAGGATGCGGTAGCCGGGGATGTCGATATCGACGGATTTGAGCAGGACGGTCGTGTTCACGCGGCGGCCGTTTTCAGGGTGACGGGCGAATTATGCTTGATCGGACGCAGTGCCGCGCAGCCGTTACCTCGAGATGCCTCAGTCATCGGCCAGTTCACCCGTCGACGGCCACAGGCAGACACCGGACACCTTGCGGATCGCCGCCAGCCGCGCCTGGTGCGCCTCGCGCTCGCGCTCGCTGACCAGAACCTGCGGGAGGGCAGCCGAGGAAAAGTCCACCCGCCGCTGCGCGGCCTGCGTGCCGTCGATCGCTGCATCGCCTGAACCATCGAACTCGAAGGCACCCTGCCCGGCGGTCAGGGCAAGGAATACTTCCGCAAGCAACTGCGCATCGAGCAGCGCACCATGCAGCTCGCGGTGCGAATTGTCGATCTCGAAGCGACGGCACAGCGCATCCAGCGAATTACGCTGCCCGGGGAAACGTTCGCGCGCCATCGCCAGGGAGTCGCAGACCGCCGCGTGATCGGCGACCCGGCCATGGCTCGGGCCCATGCGGTCGAGCTCGGCATCGAGAAAGCCCACGTCGAAGTCGGCGTTGTGGATCACCAGCTCGGCATCGCGGATGAAGTCGATGAAGTCATCGGCCAACTCGGCAAACAGCGGCTTGTCGGACAGGAATTCGGTGCTGAGACCATGCACCTGCTGGGCACCGGCCTCGATGTCACGCTCCGGATTGAGATAGCAATGGAAATGACGGCCGGTCGGACGGCGCTCGATCAATTCCACGCAGCCGATTTCGATCACCCGATGACCGCGACGCACGTCAAGGCCCGTGGTTTCCGTATCGAGCACAACCTGCCGCATCAGCGCGCCCCACCATCGGCGATGTCGCGCGCGGCCTCGCTGGCCAGCGCGTCAGCGCGTTCGTTGCCGGGGTTGCCGGCATGCCCCTTGACCCAGCGCCAGTCGATCCGATGCCGCGCGGCGGCCAACTCCAGTCGCTGCCACAGGTCGGCGTTCTTCACCGCGCTGCCGGAAGCGGTACGCCAGCCGCGTCGCTTCCAGTTTGGCAGCCACTCGGCGATGCCCTGCTGCACGTAGCGCGAGTCGGTGTGCAGCTCGACCTCACATTCACCACGCAATGCCTCCAGCGCCATGATCGCCGCCATCAGTTCCATACGATTGTTGGTGGTCTCGGCCTCGCCGCCGCTAAGCTCGCGCAGGCGCCGGCCCGATGCCAGCACCGCGCCCCAGCCGCCGGGACCGGGATTGCCGAGACAGGCGCCATCGGTATGGATGACGACGGCGTGACGCGACGGGGTATCAGCCGGCATTCGGCGCCGCCTCCGTCCTGCCCCCGACCAGCCGTGCACGACGGCGTGCCGCGCTGACGTCCGGTGTCAGCGTCTGCACCCGCTTGCGCGCGCACCAGGCATAGCCCGCACGTAGTCCGCTGGTGAACGACGTACGCTGCCCCGGCGCGCGCGGCAGATCAGCCAAATCGAACGGCGAAACCGGCCCCAGCTGGAAGCGTCGAAGCAGCGTCAGGCCCGCACCTTCGATCAGGCGTCCGGTCTTCCCCTGTGTCCTTGCCTGAAGGCCTCGACCTCGCCATCGCCACGACCAGAGGCTCCATGGGTTGAGCCCGACGCTGATCAGGCACCCATCCGGCTGCAGCAGTCTCGCCGC
>JAGRJX010000102.1 GCA_020442545.1 Lysobacterales bacterium | reverse complement strand
ACGATGACCGATGACAGGATGGCGCCTCGGGCGTTGCTTGAGAAGGGGCCGGATACCGATCTGCTGCGCGAGATGATCGGGTTTGTAGCCTCGCAGCTGATGGAGTGCGAGGCGGAATCGCTGTGCGGGGCCGGTCGCGATCCAAGCCAATCTGGATCGACGTGTCGCGCTGCCCGGTCGTCATACGGCCGGACGGCGCGACGTGGCCCGTATGCATCGTGGTAGCAGGCTTTAACCCGGCTCCATGACGCGTTTCCGTCGCCCGGGCCCGACAACGATGCTCAGTCCAGCACCACGCTGCGCGCTAGATGGCTAAATTCTTCCATGACGTCTTCATCCACCCCAGCCCCGACTCTGCCTTGCACGATGAAATACTCGTCATCCAGGACTCGCAAATACTGGAACACTCGGAGCGAACTCCCTGTTGCGACATCAACCGCGTCCGCGACCAGCTCGATGGTCTCAATGCCATCCACCAAAGAATGATGGCGACTGCGCACTTTACTGATTTGCGTGCCCTGGAAATTGTTCAGGCGCTGGCTGGCAAAGGCCGTCGCATCATTGACGTGGTTGCCTGGAAGCGATCGCGCGAAGACCAGCAGGGGCGAGTTGGCATCGGCCGTCGGCAACTTGCCGTCGCTCGTCATGATCAGCGTTCGGCCCGGTCCGGCTGCCATCTTCAGCAGGGTGCTGGAAGCGACCGCGTAACCGCGAGCCTCGGCAGACCTCTCGTCCTTGATGTCGATCCATTGCGTGGCCAGCAGGCTCTGCTTCAGAGACGCCGACAATCGCGTCGCCGCAGCCTCGTCGGTCAGCGGGTAGCTGGCAGTGAGCGTACGGGTTTCGCTGTCGTCACCGATCACCAGAATCCATTTTGCGAAAGGCAGATCGCGAACGTTCTGGTTTACGCTGAACAGAAGCGCCGACTTGCCGCTGATCGTGAGTGACTTCCGGCTGTTCAACTTCATGTCGCGAACGGCGAAAGCCTTGCGGGTGATGTCGCGGGCCACCCGCGATATGGGCGCGCCGGGAAAACGCAGCAATACAATGGCCGAACGGCTGTCCGGCTGCCCGAAACCGTCGAATGTGTCGGCGACCATGAATCCGGAGGGTATCGGCAGCCTCAGACCCAGCTCCTGGAACGTGTGAGTCTTCGAACTTGCTGCCTGCCCAACATCGCTTGCCAAAGACTCGTCGAGTTCCCTGGCATTGGCAGGCTGGCTGTTGAAAAGCAGCGCCGCCAGAACCACCAGATGCGCGATGTACCCGAATTTGCAACGGACGTGATTTTTCATGGCGCGGACGATAGCACGTGCCGTAGTGATGCTGACCTGCAACGCCAACGTCACGCCAGACTCCACCATTATGTCCTGACGTCGTTGTCATGGTGACCCATCACTGTCCGCTTGCTCCCGCCATGAATGATGTCGGCCTGCTGAATCTTCAATGGCGACTCGAGCCCAGGATTCCTGGCACCGGGATCCTGCACAGCAGGCGTTCATCGATGCGCACACCTGCCGGCTTGCGTCTGCGTTGCCGAGCTTGGATGATCCCGACGTGTCCCGACCCAGCCAACTGATCCGCCTGCTGCTGGCTCTGCTGGTGATTGCCGCCGTGGTGTTCCTGGCCAGCAGCCTGCTCAGCCTCGCCGACACCACGCTGTCGGTGTGGCAGCGGCTGGAGCAAATGCCTGCCGTTTTGCGCTGGCTGTTCCTGCTGCTGCTCGCGGCCACCGTCGCTGGCGGTGCGTGGCTGCTGTGGAAGCTGCTGAAACCCGCGAAACCGCGTGATGCCCGCGTTGACGCCATCGATCGCGAGGGCATCGAACGCCGTGTCGAATCGCTGGGCGATCATGCGGCGGCCGCTCGCGAAGAACTGCAGGAACTGGATCGCCGCCGACAGCAGCAGGCGATCTACGTCGCCTTGTTCGGACGCATCTCCAGCGGCAAGACCAGCCTCCTGCGCGCGCTGGCCGGCGATGGCAGTACCGATGGCGAGGCCATCGCGGTCACCGGCGGCAGCACGCGGCGCGTACGCCACGTCGAGGGCGAGCTGGCCGATGGTCGCAAACTGGTGCTGGCCGACGTACCCGGCACCGAGGAAGTCGATGACGCGCAGCACGCCGCGCTGGCACGCGCCGAAGCGGATCGCGCGCACGTGCTGCTCTACGTGTGCGACGGCGAACCGACCCGAAGTGAAGACCTCGACCTGCGCGCCGTCGCCGCTTTCGGCAAACCGCTGCTGCTGGTGCTGAACAAGGCCGACCGCTACGACGATACCGAGCTGGCGCAGCTGCGCAACGCGCTGGCAAAACGCTACGACGGCGTCGCGCGACAGGTGGTCATCGCCAGTGCAGGCCATCGCGAAACCCTGCGCCGCGTGGATGACGGCGGCATCGAATCCAGCATCGAGCGCGACCAGCCGCCACGCGTCGAGCGCCTGATCACTGCGCTACAAACCGTTGCCAGCCAGCCGCTCGATCAACTGGAGCCGGCGCGCGAAGCCGCCGTGCTGGCCAGCGTCGATCAGCGCCTCGATGCCGCCGAACAGGCACAGCGCCAAGAACGCAGCGAGGCCGCGATCCGTCGCTACACGCGCCGCGCCATGGTCGGCGCCATGGCCGCGATCGCGCCCGGCAGCGACCTGATCATCCAGGGCGCGCTGGCCACGGCGCTGGCGCGCGAGCTGGCCGGCATTCACGGCATTCCGGTCCGCGACGTCGATCTCGATGACTTCCTCACCCGTGCCGGCGGCCTGCTGCGCACCTCGACCTCACTGGTGCTGGCCGTAGCCGGCAACGCACTGAAGGCGTTTCCCGGCTTCGGCACGCTGGGCGGCGGCCTGCTGCATGCGGTGGCCTACGGCCTGATCTTCCACAGCCTCGGCCATGCGCTGGCGGCCAGCTTCGCCGACCTCAAGCGCTTCGACCGTCAGGCCACGCTCGATGCCTTCCAGCAGGGTCTCAAGCGACCGGATCCCGATACCGTGGTGCAGCTGGCGCGCATCGCCCGCGACGTGTTGCAGGAGGACAAACCATGACTCGCTGCTTCGCCGTGCTGCTGCTGTTGTTCGCCCTGCCGGCCGCCGTCGCCGCGCAAACACGCGAATACCGCATCGATCCCGACCACAGCCGCGTGCTGTTTCGCATCGACCACCTGGGCCTGTCCAGCAGCCTCGGCACTTTCGCGAATCTGGACGGCGAATTCCGTTTCGACGAGAACTATTGGAAGACCGCACGGGTCACTGTGAGCATTCCACTGAACAGCCTCAACCTCGGCGACGCCGACTGGCGACGGAAGGTGCTGGCGGATTACCTCAATGCCAACATGCATCCGACAGCACGCTTCGAATCGACCGGACTGGTTCCGGATGACGACAGCCTGAAGACCGGACGCCTGAACGGCAAGCTGACCCTGAATGGCGTGACCCGGCCTGTCGAACTGCAACTGCGCTTCAATGGCAGCAACAAGGGCATCTATACCAAGCTGCGACGCAAAACCGGCTTCAGCGCCACGACCAGCATCCGTCGCAGTGATTTTGAACTCGACAAGCAGCTCGATCTGGTCGGTGACGAAGTACGCATCGAGATCGAAGTCGAAGGCATCGAGCAACGGCAATAGATAACCATGATCCCCAAGCACCGCACGCGCACCCGCTACGACCTGCTACAGATCAGCCTTCACTGGGCGACGCTGATCCTGATCGCCTGGCTCGCCTGGCTGGGGCTGACCATGACCGACCTGCCGCTGTCGCCGGAGAAAGTCCGCACCTACGCGCTGCACAAATCGCTGGGCCTGACTGTCCTCGGATTAACGGCGTTGCGGCTGCTTTGGCGCGGCATCGCGCGCACGCCACCCGCGCTGCCTGGCCCACGCTGGCAGCTGCTGGCGGCGAAGTTCGGCCATCTCGGGCTATACCTGTTACTGCTGGCGGTACCGCTATCCGGCTGGCTGTACAACTCCGCCAGCAATTTTCCGCTGCAGTGGTTCGGCCTGTTCAACCTGCCGGCGCTGGTCGATGGCGACAAGGCATTGAAGGCAACGGCGCTGACCATCCACGAAACCCTGTTCTGGACGCTGATCGCGCTGATCACCGTCCACGCCGCCGCCGCGCTGTGGCATCACCATGCGAAGCGCGACGACACGCTGCGCCGTATGCTGCCGGGACGCATGCGCTGATGCTTGCTTCGCCCTCGAACACGGTGAAGTGGAGACGAAAAGGCACGAAGTGGCGTGTGCAAGGATGCACACGCGTTTTCGCCAATTCACGGATGAATTGTCGAAAACCCCGGCTTCACTTCACGAAACCGCGAAGCGGGCGTGGACGCGGGCTGTCTTTCTTTTGGTTCGTTTTCTTTGGACAAGCAAAGAAAATGAACTCGGCAGCGCCGAAGGCGATGTCGAAAGCCCTTGAACCAAAATCCCAACAGCGAGTCGCGACATGAGACATGTCCTGTCATTCATTCTTCTGATGTTTCTCAATGGTTTGAGCCAAGCTGCCCATTGGAAACAACAGGACGATTCCACACTCGGCTTCTCCGGCAGTGCCCAGGGCGAAGCCTTTGACGGCCAGTTCAAGCAGTTCACTGCCGACATCCGCTTCGGTCCGGAAGACATTGGCAACGCCCGCTTCGACGTGCGTATCCGGCTCGACAGCGTGGACAGCGCCAACAGCGAGCGCGACGACACGCTGCGCAGCGCCGACTTCTTCAACGTCGCGGCGAAACCCGAAGCACGCTATGTCGCCGAAGACTTCGAGAGAAGCGACGGCGGCTTCATCGCCAACGGCAAGCTCACGCTCAACGGCAAGACGGCAGACGTGCCGCTGCGCTTCCAGTTCAAGGTCAGCGACAGCAGCGCAACGCTGGATGGCGAGGCCACACTCAATCGCCTCGACTTCAACGTCGGCGGTGGCGACTGGGCCGATCCGTCGATGATCGACACGGCGGTCACGGTGAGCACGCATCTCGAACTGAAGGCTTCCCAGTAGCTTGTCATGGGCATGATCAACCGCCTTCGAGCGTGGTGGCAGCGCCGGTCTGACGGTGACGTGGCATCGGCGACGGAGGCGATATCGAAACAAGCGGGCGATGACCACGTCGCGCGTGCCGCGACCAGCTTGCGCGGACTGCTTGACGATCCGTCGATCCCGCCGGAAGTCCGCGATTCGCTGGCCAGCGACTATCGCGACGTGGAGGCCATGCTCGACAAGCTGGAGCATGGCGACCTGCATCTCGCGGTGTTTGGCCGCGTCAGCGTCGGCAAGTCGGCGCTGCTGAATGCGTTGATCGGCTTCGATGCCTTCGAGGTCGGCGTCCTGCACGGCACCACCACGCAGCAGCAGCGCCTCAAGTGGGAAGTGGTGGCCGACAGCGGCGTGCACCTGATCGACACGCCGGGCATCAACGAGCTGTCCGGCGAAGATCGCGAGAAGCTGGCGCACGAAGTGGCCAGTCGTGCTGATCTGGTGCTGTTCGTCTGCGATGGCGACCTGACCCAGACCGAGATCGACGCACTGCGGCTGCTGTCGGACACGCGCCGCCCGCTGGTGCTGGCGCTGAACAAGGCCGACCGCTACGGCGATGCGGATCGCCATGCGCTGCTGGCGCAACTGCGCGAACACAGCGCCGGGCTGGTGCAGCCGGAAAACGTGGTTGCCGTGATGGCCCAGCCGCGACCGGAAACCGTGGTGCTTGTCGACCCCGATCGTGGCGAGCGCGAAGAACGCCGTGAACGCGCGGCCGATGTCGAAGCCCTGCGCGCGCGCCTGTTTGCCATCCTCGACAGCGAAGGCAAGACCCTGGCCGCGCTCAATGCCGCACTGTTTGCCGGGCGACTGGCCGACAGCGTCGGCGAGCGCATTACCGCGCTGCGTCGCGAGCTTGCCGAGCGCGTCATCCGCAACTACTGCATCGCCAAGGGCGTGGCGGTGGCGCTGAATCCGGTCCCGGTCGCCGACCTGCTGGCCGCCGCCGGCCTTGACGTCGCGCTGGTCACGCACCTGTCGCGCATCTACGGCCTGCCGCTGTCGCGCGCCGAAGCCGGCAAGTTACTCAGCACCATCGCCGCACAACTGGTGGCACTGATGGGTGCGATCTGGGGCGTGCATCTGGTGTTTTCCGCGCTCAAGGCCGGCACCGGCGGGCTATCGACCGTGGCAACCGCCGGCGCGCAGGGCGCACTGGCCTGGTACGCCACCCTGCTGGTCGGTCGCACCGCCGAAGACTATCTCGCCGCCGGCAAGAGCTGGGGAGAACAAGGCCCCAAGCGCGTCGTCCGCGACATCGTTGAAAGCCTGGATCGCAACTCCATCCTGCGCGAGGCGCGGGATGAAATCCTGGCGCGCCTGCGCCGGGACAGCGTCGGCGACAGAGGCTGACTGCGCGACGACGTGAGGTCGGATCGGCGCTGATCATGCCCGTGCATCGAATCGACGAGCCGCTCTCAAGCGTGCACCGGCTGGCACGGTCTGAACATCCGGGCCGGCCGCTTATCGGGTGACGCACTATCGCACCGTGCTTGCCAAGGGTTCTGCGGCCAGCAGATTTCGTACATCGTCCAGCAGTGCCGCTGCGGAAATCGCCGTGCCGGCACCCGGCCCCTGCAGCAACAGCGGCTTCTGGTCGTAGCGGCAGCTGCGGATCTGCAGCGCGTTGTCGCTGCCGCTATTGGCCAGCGGATCGTCACGCTCCAGGATCTCAAGGCCCACGCTGGCACCAGCCTCTGGATCGAAACGCGCGACGTAACGCAGCACGCCGCCGCGAGTCGCTGCGCGCACGGTTGCCTTGTCGATGCGGCGATCAAGATCGCCATGGCCTTCTTCCAGGCCCAGCAGCGGCTTGACATGGACCGCATCAGACTCCAGCTCGAAACCGGCACTGCGCAGCAGGATCAGCAGCTTCCGCTTCACGTCCTCGCCGCTGAGATCGCTGCGCGGGTCGGGTTCGGTGATTCCCTGACGACGCGCTTCCTGGACCCGTGCGGAAAACGGCTGCTGGCCGTCGTAGCCATCGAGCAGCCAGCCCAGTGTGCCCGACAGCAGGCCGCTGATTGAAAGGATGCGATCACCGCCAGCACGCAGCGCGCGCAGCGTGCGCAGGAACGGCAGGCCGGCACCAACCGTCGCGGCATCACCGTAGCCAACGCCGTGCTGCAGGCAGGCATCGCTGATTGCGCGATGACGTGCCAGCGTCCCACCGCGACCCAGCTTGTTGGCGGTGACGATGTTGACGCCTCGGGCAAGCCAGTTCGGATGCTGTGTCGCCAGTTCGGCGCTTGCCGTTGCATCGACGACAATGTCCCCCGGGTGCAGCAGTCCGATCAGCGTTGATGTTGGTGGCCTCCGTGGAGCGCGTTCGAGCGCTCTGTCGGCGATTGACAGGCTTGTTCCATCCGGCCCGATCAGCGCGCGGCGCGAGTTGGCAACACCGAGCAACGGTGTCGACTCGCCCCGCTGTTGCAGGCGCTGCAGAAAGGCACGACCGACGCCACCGCAGCCGAGTAGCAAAAGGCGGGGCGCATGGGTCACCGCGCCCTGCGTCGGTGTCGGAAGGCGGTCGACCAGCCGACCTGGTGCGGCGACGCCCCTGGTCATGCGCGCCTCTCCTTTCGCTGCTGGCCAACCAGCAGTTCCGCCACGCGGTCAAGTGCGCCGACAACGTCTTCGCGCAGGTCATCTCCGTGCTCGATACCGACCGACAATCGCAACAGACCATCACTGATACCGGCCACCCGGCGCGCGTCGGCACTCATCGATGCGTGGGTCATCGTGGCGGGATGCGCTACCAGGCTTTCCACGCCGCCCAGCGATTCCGCGAGCGTGAAGTGGCGCAGACCATCCAGGAAGCAGCGAACGGCAGGCTCGCCGCCGGCCAGCTCGAAACTGAGCATGGCACCAAAGCCGTCCTGCTGGCGCGCGGCCAACAGGTGGCCGGGATGAGTGCTGAGGCCCGGCCAGTAGACTGCATCCACGGCCTCGTGCCTCGCCAGACCGTCGACCACCTTTGCGGTGTTTTCCTGATGCACACGCAGGCGTGCGTCCAGCGTGCGAAGACCGCGCAGGGTCAGGAAGCTGTCGAACGGGCTGCCGGCAAGGCCCAGCGCATTGGCCCACCAGTCGATACGCTCGCCGAGCACCGGATCGGCGGCAATCAACGCGCCGCCAACCACGTCGCTGTGGCCATTGATGTACTTCGTGGTCGAATGCAGCACCAGGTCGGCGCCGAGCTCGATTGGCCGCTGCAGCGCGGGCGACAGAAAGGTGTTATCCGCCAGCACGATGGCGCCCACCGCATGGGCGGCCTCGCTGATCGCGTGAATGTCGCTGATCCGCAGCAGTGGGTTTGACGGTGTCTCCAGCCACACCAGCGTCGGGGTCGGCCTGCTGGCGTCGTGCAATGCCGCGGCCACGGCCGAGGGCTTCGAGAAGTCGCAGTAGTCGACCTCGAACTGTCCCTTGCGCGCCAGCGCGTCGAACAGCCGCCAGCAGCCGCCGTAGGCATCGTGCGGCACCAGCAATCGCTGCCCGGGCTGCAGCAGCGCCTGCAGCGCCAGCGTCACTGCGGCCATGCCGCTGGCAGTGACCGTCGCCGCAGCGCCACCTTCCAGATCGGCCAGCGCCCACGCCAGCTCGTCGCGGGTCGGGTTGCCGCTGCGGCTGTAGTCGTAACGACGCTTCTCGCCAAAGTCGGCAAAGCTGAAGTTGCTGGACAGCACCAGCGGCGGCACGACCGCACCGTGACCGTTGTCGCCATCGATGCCGGCGCGCACGGCTCGCGTTGAAAGCGCCGCGTCCACGGCAGTCAAACCCTTAAGCGCGCTCATGCCGCCACCCCCAGCTCGCTGCGCAGCAGGGTATCGATGGCGGTCGTCTCCTTGAGGAAGGCATCGTGCCCAAAGAGCGAACTGATCCGGTGCAGCCGGCACGGCAAAGGCAGTGCGTTGACCAGCTCGTCGACCAGCGCTGGTGGCACCAGCTGATCCTGGTTGATGGCAATCACCGTGGTCGGCGTGGTCACGTCGTGCGGATCAACGCAGTGCAGGTCCAGCGACTCAGAAAGCCGCAGCCATGCGGTGACCGGCGTGCGTGCGGCATATTGCGCGCCGACATGATCCAGCCAGTCGGCGCTGTCATGACAGATGCCACCGTCGCCCTGTCGTGGCAGCTGCGGGAAGCGCGCTGCGAGTTCGCCGCGCGTGCGGTAGCCGAGCATTGCCAGCTGACGCGCCAGCGACAGCGCTTCCACGCGGGCCTGCTCGCTTCGACCGAGTTCAACAATGCCACGCTGGATCTTTCGCTGCGCAAGCGCCCAGATGTCCGGACGATGTGCTCCGGCGATCGCGACCAGCTGTTTCAGGCGACGCGGGTGTCGCACCGCGAAGTGCAGCCCCACCGACGCGCCGTAGGAGCAGCCGACGTAGGCCTGGACATGATCGATGTCAAGCGCATCCAGCACGGTGGCAATGGCGTCGGCCTGGTCGGCGCAGTCCAGCGGAACGTCCAGCGTCCCGTCGCTGCCCAGCCAGTCGATGGCGAGCACGCGGAAGCAGCGGGTGTCGATGGCGCGACCCTCGCCACACTGCACTTCCCACCAGCCGGCTTCGCCGGCCTGCTCGCAGGACGCCACGTGCCGATGCGCCGAAATACCGCCTTGCACGATCAGCCACGGTGCATCGTCGACGCCCTGTGCCTCGTAGCGAATCCGCAGTTCGCGCTCGCCCGCGTGCTGCAGCCGCAACCGACATCGAAGCTGTCCACGCACAAAGATGCGACGAGGCGACGCCTGCCCAACCAGCGGATCGGCAGGGCCGGATGACGAATGGCAGGCAACGCCATCGGCGTCGAGATCGATGGCGTTGACGGTGTTGGCGTTCGGTCTGGCAGCGGTCAGGCTCATGTCGGCACTCCACAAGGGCGTCGGATGGATCGACCCAAGGAGCCTGTGACAATCGCCTGCAGAAAGACCGTCGCAGCAAGCCATCCGCCGACAGCATTGCCTTGACCCATCTTCCGGCACGCGGAGCGTTGCCGCAGGAATTGGCACCGTGGGAAGCGGCGACGGTTGCTGGAAAAATCAGCGAGCGTCGCTTCCGCGGTTGCCCCGGCGTCAAAGGGCCTGTCCCTCAGCCGGTCTCGATGGGATGTGGGAGGCGACGATACGCGTACCGATCCAGCATGTCAATCGCTTTATGCGTATATAGCGATACATTATTTTGGCGGCGTCACTGTTGTCGCGGCACACCCTCGAAGCCGTTCGCAAACAGGGCCGCGTGCGGAATACTGAACGCCGCCGGCTCGCTGACCATGGCCAGCGGCAGGTCGATGCTGCTGATCACTCCGTCCTCGTCCACGTCCAGCCACAGCGCATAGAGCACGTCGTAGCTGCCCGGCGGCGTGCCAGGCGGCACGCTGAAACCGCGCGCCACCAAGTGCGAACCCGGATCGAGAACCAGCGACGCATCGTTTGCCTGATCATCGATGTAGCCAACACCGGACGCGTACAGGCTGGCGCCGATCAGGAGGTGCTGGTGCGTCTCGCCAGCCGTGCTGGCGGCCAGCGCGGAAAGGCTGAGCAACGTGCCCGCCGAAGCCTGCGCGGGAACGGCAACGATGGCCGACAGCGACAACGGCGAGGTCAGTTCCGAAGTGCGCAGGCCGCTGCCGGCACCGCTCTCGTCACCGTTGTCGTTGTAGTAGTGGTCGACGATCCAGCGCCAGTT
Source organism: Lysobacterales bacterium (assembly GCA_020442545.1). GTDB lineage: Bacteria > Pseudomonadota > Gammaproteobacteria > Xanthomonadales > Xanthomonadaceae > JACKOX01. The sequence goes on along the minus strand of JAGRJX010000102.1, from coordinate 3,964 downwards.
CTGCGGCGTCGTATCATGGATCGCCCAGCGCTGACTGCCCCATTGCGACATGCCGCGCCCGTGCCCGAAGCAACCGCGGCCCACGGCAACCGCATCGGCAAGGCAGGGCCAGCCGGGCGATGGCGATCCGACGAAACCATCGCCGCAGCTGAGATCGACGTTGCTGCAACCAAGGCCATCACCCGGATCATCCCAGGCATTGTTCTCCGCCGAATACTCGGCCGCGAATACCTGTCCGGCCTGCCGGCTCAGCATGAGACCCGGCGTACGTGCCACAGCTGCATCGGTGCTGGCATGGGTGCCGGCATCGTTCACCTGACAACAGGCGCTGGAACAGATGTCGAAGCTGGTATTCATCGGATTCTGGGTGCGTGCCGCACCGTAGCTGCGATAGGCGATGCTGCCAGCGCGAAGGCTTTGCGCATTCCAGCTGGCGATCCATTCGCTGTCCAGACCACGACGCACATAGGTTTCAAGCGGCAGAACACAGCTGTGCGTACACGAGCCAGTACAGCAGGGCATGGTGCAGGCTGCATCCGCATACCCGACCCGGATGCTGGAAGGTGGCGCCAACGTTGCAGCCAGGGATGCCTTCTGCTTGCCCGCCATCTCCGCAGGTCCGCGCGTCGCGTTGCCGTCGTCGGCCATTACACCGTCGCCGCCGATGCGATCACGCGCACCGAGCAGAGCCTGCTGCGGACCGGCCTTGTCACGGTCCAGCGCGACCAGCAGAGTCTGAATACCCGCAAGGCGCAGCATGCTGTCGCGCTGCCATGGCGGGTAACCGGCTGCATCGACGCCAAGCGTGAACTCACGGGGAAGTGGCCGCTCGCCCGGCCACACCGGAGGTGATTGGATGTCGCCGAGCGGCAGCGCGAAGTAGCCTCGCTCGTCGGTCCGTGTTCCGGCATGTCCATCATCCACCCACGCACCGATCAGCGGCGTGCCGCTTGCGGCATCCCGCACGTAGCCCTGCACCCAGCCCGCCGTCGGGTGGCTGCCTGCCGCATCGGCCAGTTCGCGAAACGGGGCTGGCAGTGACTCCGGTTCAAGCAGTACGGTGATTGGCAGCGCATCCGCCCTCGAGGTCAGCGACACCGCAAGCGCGCGGTAGCCTTCCGCCTGCACGCGACACCGCTCGACGTCCGCCACCAGCGTAACGCGATGAAGGCCTGTGTCGGGCATAGCCTGCGCACGCAGTAGCTGGTCGGACGAATCGCCACGCTCTGCCAATGCGACAAACCGTGCCTGGTTGATCGGTGCCCCGCTGACCGCATCACGCAGCCGGACCACGGCCGTGCCGGCAGACGCCATCACGGCGAACAGCAGCGCAGCCAGCAAGGCCAGCACTCCGACCAGTCTACGCACGACAAGGCGGGAACGGCGCCGAGATGGCTGCCCGCCGGCACAGCGAACCTCTGGCCTGCCGATGGCTGCGGGTCCAGGGACAACGTGTCCGCCCACCGGACGTCAGCCAGCCAGATTTCGGGCCGCGCGCGCCGCCTGCTGCTCAACCAGCGTCAACGCTACCTTGTTGCGCAGGTAGGCCGGTTCGACGCGCTCGGGTGCCACGGCAAGGCCTGCGGCGAAGTCACGCGCACCCAGCCGCGCCACGGCGACCGCGCGCGGCAAGGCCGCTTCACTGCATTCGATCAGCTGCGAACCCATGCGCTGGCGCAGCTCGCCCTGGCTGGCGGCGAACCCGGTGCCGACGCCGATCCAGCCTTCGCCAGCGGCCAATGCCAACGCATCCGGCGCCGCCAATGCTTCATCGCCCAACGCGTGCAGCTCATCGCTGCCCCGCGACTCATAACAAGCCGCATAAACCTCGCCCATGCGTGCATCGATGGCGGCCATGATCTTCTGACCTTCCACCAACGGATGCTCCAGCGACGGACCCAGCGCCAACGCCGCCAGCGTCGACACCGGCAACAGCGGCCGATCCAGACCCAGCGCCATGCCCTGCGCCGCCGCAATCGCCAGCCGCACGCCGGTGAACGCACCCGGCCCGCGACCCACGGCAATCGCATCCAGCTGCGACTTCGCCACGCCCGCCTCGGCCAGCATGTCCTCGCACCACGGCAGCAACAGCGTCGCATGCTGACGCGGCGCGATTTCGAAGCGCTCCAGCACCTCGCCATCACGCCAGACGGCAACGGAACAGGCTTCGGTGGAAGTTTCGATGGCGAGTAGCGTGGTCATGGGCGAATTGTCGCGGATTCAGCACTGCAGAACGATCCCTCGCAGCGCAAAACCATATCCTGACAGAATCAACACAAGACGATGCAACGATACGCGCTACAGGTTCGTTGGATCCGGGAACCGCTATCCCAACGCCGGCTCGTCACACGGCTCCCATAATTCCAGCAGCGTGCCTTCGGGATCGAGGACGTAGGCGAAGCGGCCCTGTTCGGTTTGCTCGGCGCGATCAAGGACGCGGTCACCGCGTTCGCGCAGATGCGCGAGCAGGCTGTCGAGGTCATCGACCAGCAGATTGATCATGTAGGGTTTGTCGCCCGGGTCGAAGTAGGTCGTGTCGCTGGCGAACGGCGACCACACCGTCCAGCCGGGTTTGCCGTCTTCGCGCTGCCACGGAAACAGCGCGCCGCCCCATTCGGCGATGTCGAAACCCAGGGCATCGCGGTACCAGTCACCGATGGCGCCCGTGTCACCGGCCTTGAAGAAGACGCCACCAATGCCGAGCGCGCGGCCCCTGCGCGTTGCCTGACTCATATTCGACTCCGATGCGTATCGCGGATGTAGACGCGGATCGACAGCCTACGCCACGACAGGCAGAACCGCGACACAGGCTTTCGCTCAGCCGGGACGTTCCAGCGGTTCAACGGGATCTTCGAGCGACTCAGCTCGGGCATCGACTTGATCAAGCCTGTGCTGCAAACGCTTCAAACGCTTCAAGGTATGGCTGTTGATCGGATGGATCGATGCCGAAACTGCGAATCGAACTTCGTAGCCGAAGATACTCGCGTCATGAAGTCGAATCGTGGCAGTAGCAGGCGTGGTTCCTTCGGTTACATGGAGAGACTTGATCGCGCTCAATGGGATGCGCTCACGATGCCAACGATCCTGGACAAGCAGAGAACGCCCGTGATCCCAAACCGCATCAACCAAGCCAAACCGGAAGAAGAACAGACTGACAATTCCGTACGTAGCTATAAGACCGCACCCGATCCACGTCATCGGCTCATAGTGCGGAAAGCTACCCATCAAGATAAACGCAACCAACAACACAGGCGCAATCACGTTCAGTCGACGCAACAACAGGAAGAACCACGAGGAAATCAGCACAGCGCCTCCCAAGTGAAGGGCAATTCTCAGTCTAGGCGATCATCAAAGAACGCCAACACATCCGCCTCGTTTCGCGTCACCGGAAACGGCGGCAGGCTTTTCATGAAGACGCGGCCGTAGCCGCTGCTGAGGCGCGGGTCGCAGAGCATGAGGACGCCGCGGTCGTTGACGGTGCGGATCAGGCGGCCGGCGCCCTGCTTCAGCGAAATCACCGCGCTCGGGAGTTGCCAGTCGCGGAAGGGATTGCCGCCGCTGCGGCGGATGGCATCGAGCCGCGCTTCCAGTACCGGATCATCGGGCGCGGCGAAGGGCAGCTTGTCGATGACGACCAGCGACAGCGCGTCACCGGGCACGTCCACGCCCTGCCAGAAGCTGGCGAGGCCGAGCAACACGCCGTTGCCGGATTCGCGGAAACGCTCCAGCAGCACGCCGCGCGGGGCATCGCCTTGCACGAACAACGGGTAGTCGATGCGATCGACCAGCGCGTCACGCGCGCGCTGCAGGGCGCGACCGGCGGTGAACAGCAGGAAGGCGCGCCCCTGCGATGCCTCGATCAGCGGCAGCGCGGCCTTCAGCCAGGCGTCGCCGAACTCGAAGCTGCGCGGGTCGGGCATGTTGGGCGGCAGGTAGGCCAGCGTCTGCGTGGCGTAGTCGAAGG
>JAGRJX010000381.1:2719-4887 GCA_020442545.1 Lysobacterales bacterium | reverse complement strand
GATCGACCTTGGCGTCGATCACCACTGGCCCGCCCATCTTGTGCGCCTCGCGCAGGGCATCGCCCATCTGGTCGCCCTCGGTCACGGTGATGCCGCGGCCCCCAAGCCCCTCGGCCACCTTGGTGAAATCGTGATCGAAGAAATCCACCGCGATCTTCTGGTTGCCCAGGTTGTCGCGCACCATGCCCAGCCCGGCATTGTTGGCCACCACGTAGACCACGTCGAGCCCGCGTTCGGCGGCGGTGGCGATGGCGTCCATCGTCATCACGAAGCCGCCGTCGCCAATGACACCGGTGACCCGCTTTTCCGGTGCCACCACCTTGGCGCCGGTGGCCGCCGGGGTGGACCAGCCCATGCCGCCGATTCCGCCCGGGGCGATCAGCTGGTTCGGGTGTCGCAAGGGCAGGCGGCAGGTGGCCCAGATCCGGTTGGTGCCGGCGTCGAGCGTGAGAAGGTCATCCTCGGTGAGGAAGCCCTGGAGGCCGCGCATGATATCGGAATAGTGCATAGTGCCGGGGCGTGTCTGAAACTCGGGCAGCACGCCGTAATCGTTTTCCGCCTTGATGCGGGCAATCACCGTTTTGCGTTTGGCCACCAGCGCGGCGTCATGCGGGTGGGTATCGGCGAGAAGCCCCGCGACTTCGCCGACATCGCCCGTGACAGCCTGATCGACGGCGCCGGCCGTCAATGGGCAGTCAACGCGGACGGCCTGTTCCGTATCGATGGCAGCGAGCCCACCCTGCACGTCGCCGGTGCGTTCGAAACGCTCGCCGAAGCACCGGCAAGCGAGCTCTGGCTCGCCGCGATGTTCGGCCAGCATGACGAACCCGAAGCCGAGCTGCTCGGCTACCGGATTGCCGATGCCGGCCAGCGGCGCATTGCCCTGCCCGCCGGCACCCGCGTCTACGACATGCATGCCGAAGGTGCGACGCTGTGGCTGGCAAGCGGTCGCGGACTGCTGCGCATCGATACCAGCACTGATGCAGTCACCACCTTCGTCGCGCCGCAGCCCGAAGCCGGCCGCGTGTTCTACAGCGTGCAGCCCGATGCGCATGGCGCGCTGTGGATCGGCAGCAATCGCGGCCTGCTGCGCTTCGATCCGCTGGCAGAGGAAGGAAGACGATTCCGCCATTTCGATGGCCGTGACGGCCTCGCCATCAGCGAGTTCAACCGCCGTTCGCATGCCGTCGATGCACAGGGCCGGCTGCTGTTCGGTGGCATCGGTGGCGTGGTGCGATTCGATCCGGCGCGCGCCCGCGATATCCCGGCAGTGCCACAACCGCGCGTGACCCGCGCGCTGGTCTGGAACCGTGACGGCGAGCGGAGCGTCGAGCCGACGGCAGGCGTAGCACTCACGCTGGCCGCCGATGACCTCACCGTGGCGCTGGAATACGCCGCGCCCGGCTTCCGTCGCGCTGGCCACCTCGGTTTTCGCTATCGACTGGACGGCGTCGATGCCGGGTGGGTGGACGATGCCGGCGCACGCAGCGCGCGCTACCCGCGACCGGCACCCGGTGACTATGTCTTCCACCTGCAGGCCGGCAACAACGAGGCCGGCTGGCGCGAAGCTGACACGCCGCTGTCGCTACGCTTCCTGCCGGCCTGGCATGAGAGTTGGTGGTTCCGCCTGCCGGCACTGCTGACCGTGATCCTCGTGATCTGGCTGCTATATCGCTGGCGATTGGCGCGGCTGCTGGAAATGGAGCGCCTGCGCCTGCGCATCGCCGCCGACCTTCACGACGAAATGGGCAGCGAGCTGGCCGCCATCGGCACCTCGGCCTCGATGCTCGGCCAACGCGAAGGTCTGGGCGCAAATGAACGGCGACGTTTGACCGGCGTCGCCGAATCGGCCCAGAAGGTCGCGGAATCCATGCGTGACATCGTCTGGTACGTGAACCCGGAGAAGGACAGGGTCACCGCACTGGGCGAACGCCTGCAGACGTTGGCGCGCCGTCTTTTCGGCGAAGATGGCGTCAGCGTCCACAACGGCTGGCGCGACGATGATGCCGGGCTGTCGATGGCGGTGCGCCGAGAGCTGCACCTGATTTGTCGCGAAGCGCTGACCAATGCGCGTCGCCATGCCGAGGCGGATCACATCGAACTGCGGCTCGACCGCGACAGCGACGGCCTGTTCATCGAAATCACCGACAACGGCCGCGGCTTCGTCA
>JAGRJX010000381.1:0-2656 GCA_020442545.1 Lysobacterales bacterium | reverse complement strand
CTCCGCATCGACAGCGCACCCGGGCAAGGCACCCGCATCCATCTCCGACTGACACATCCGCGTCGTGGCGGCAACCTGCCGTCACGGCTAGCCTGATCCGTAGCCACAGAACGGAAACGTGGACACATGGACGAAACACATCGCCTGTCGGTCTGGATCGTCGAAGACAACCGCGCGCTTCGCGAAATCCTGGCCGAGCTGCTGAACGAGCAGCCGGACATGGTCTGCGATCGCGCCCTGCCCGACTGCGAACGCCTGCTCGACGCGCTGGATGCCGGCGAAGCACCGAACGTCGCGCTGATGGACCTGGGCCTGCCCGGTCTGTCCGGCATCGAGGGCATCCGCCGCCTGCACGGGCTCAGCCCGACCACACGCGTCCTGGTGCTGACCATCCATGACGACGATGAGCGCGTGTTCGATGCGATCAGTGCCGGGGCCAGCGGCTACCTGCTGAAGCCACTGCCGCCGACGCAGTTGATGGAAGCGATTCGTGGCGTGGTGCACGGCGCGGCGCCGATCAATCCCTTCATCGCGCGCAAGCTGCTCACCGTCTTCGCCAACCAGCCGCCGGCGCGCAGCCACAATGCCGACAGCTACGGCCTGACCACGCGCGAGACCGAGATCCTGCAGCTGCTGGTCGACGGCCTGACCCTGCGTGCCATCGGCGAGCGGCTCAGTCTCAGCTATCACACCATCTCCAACCACCTGCGCAACATCTACGCCAAACTGCATGTACGCTCGCGATCAGCAGCGGTGTCGCGCGCCTTGCGGGAAGACCTCCTTTGACCTGAAGCCAGCAGTGCTACCTGGCTGGTGTCAGTCGGCAAGACCGTCGCAAGACTCGAAACCGGTGTCGAGGATCAATCCCGGCACCAGCATGACCATCGACGACGCGCTGTTGTTGCCGGCAATCGGATCATCGCTGGCAGCACCGACCGTCGCACTCAGATCCAGCGTCGCCGGACCACCACCGGGCATCAGCAGCACCACCGGAACGGCAACACCTGCGCCAGCCGCCAACTGTGCGATATGGCAGCTCACCGAACCACCACCGGCCATGCAATCGCCGTTACCGATGCTGTCGATGCTGGCACCGGCCGGCAGCGGCGCATCCAGCACTACGTCGAGCGCGTTGTCCGGACCGTTGTTCTCGATGCGCATCGCATAGGCATGGAGCTCGCCCGGCGCCGCCTGCTCCGAACACTGCTGGATGCTGACGGAAACGTCCGCTGCGGTACCGACGGCGACGGACAGCAGTGCGGCAGCCGACAGGTCGATGCCGCCGTTCGCGGTACCGCCGTCATCGCGCAACAGCACCTCGAAGCTCGCCTCGCCGGATGCGCCCGACAGCGTGAATGCCAGGTCGCCGGCCGCATCGATGCTCGGCAAACCAGCGACCACGCCGTCGGGATCGGCCTGCAACGCCAGCTCGAAGGCCTGCACGGACTGCCCGGATTCGTTCGGGCCAAGTTCAATGGACGATGCCCAGCCGTTGCTTGATTGCGCGCCGCTGCTGCCGCCGGCGAAAACCTGAGCCGGACCGGGCAGGAACGACGGCGCGTCATTGACCGGGTTCACCGTCACCGAAACCGTGGCCGTGTCGCACAGTGCCGGTGTGCCGTCGTCGCAGATTTCGTAGTCGAAGCTGTCGCTGCCGAAAAAGTCGTCAGGCGGGTTGTAGCTGCAGGAGCTGTCGTCACAGGCGTAGTGAGCGCCCTGCCCCGTCGTGCCGGTGGCGTCGCTGATGAGCAGCGGGTCGCTTTCCGCGTCGACATCATTGACCAGCAACGAGGCGGCTCCCATGATCAGGTCGTCGTCCTCGTCGACAAAGGCCGTGTCGTCGCCGGCTACCGGTGCGGTGTTGCTGGGTGCCGCGACGGCGTCCTTCTCGAAAGCGCCAATGTCGCAGCGCGCGTCCATGTTGCCGTCACCATCTGCGGGCCGCGCGTAGTCGCGTTGATCCCGCGACGGGCAGTTCGCCGCATCGCCGGCATCGATGGCAGCACTGCCGGCCAGCAGCGCGCGCGTCCGGGTGAAACCGCCGTTGTCGGCCAACGCGTCCAGCATCGGATCGACGCCAGTTACATTGCCGGTGGTATCACCGGCCACGGTGCAGCTGCCCTCGATCAGGTTGTGGCCCAGCGAATCCAGCGTGCCGGTGCAGGCCGCGGATGACGCGTCGGCCAGAATGCTGTTGCGGGCGCTGACTGTGCCGAGCCCGCTGCCAACCGCCACCGAGGTGCTGCTGCCGGCAATGGTCACGCCGTCCAACGTCAGATCGTAGGTGCCAGCGCCGCTGCTGGGCGAAGCCAGTGCCACACCCGTGGCGGCGGCACTGATGGTGCTATTCCGGACGTCTCCCGTACCGGGCCCGGAGAGCACAATCGCTTCCGCCGATACGCCGGTGAACAGGCTGCGATCCACGGTCACATCGAACGCATGGCCGTAGTTCTTCAGCTGCACGCCACGCGCCACGGTTTCGAACTCGCTGTCCTCCACCAGCAGCTGCGCGCCCGCGCCACCCGAAACGTTGAACAGCTGGATCGCCGCGGAATCGGCACTCGTGTTTGCCAGTGCCGAAATACGGCTGCCCCGGACCGTCAGCATGGATGCCGCACTGCTTGGCCGGTAATGGACGCCGATCGACGCCGCACTA
>JAGRJX010000101.1 GCA_020442545.1 Lysobacterales bacterium | reverse complement strand
TCCTGCTGCAGGTGATGGACCATGGTGCGCTGACCGATACCAATGGCCGCGAGGCGAACTTCCGCAACGTGATCCTGGTGATGACCACCAATGCTGGCGCACATCAGGCGGCGCGGCGCTCGATCGGCTTCACCAAACAGGATCACTCGACGGACGCGATGGAAGTGATCCGCAAGGCCTTCACGCCCGAATTCCGCAATCGACTCGATGCCGTGATCCAGTTCGGTGGTCTCGGCTTCGACAACATCCTGCGCGTGGTCGACAAGTTCATCATCGAGCTGGAGACGCTGCTGCAGGAGAAGCAGGTGTCGCTGAACGTGAACCCGGAAGCCCGTCAGTGGCTGGCCGAGCACGGTTTCGATCCGGACATGGGCGCACGACCGATGGCGCGCGTGATCCAGGAAAAGATCAAGCGGCCGCTGGCGGACGAGCTGCTGTTCGGCAAACTGTCCGGCGGTGGACGCGTCAACGTCAGCGTGCGCGATGGCGATCTGCATGTCGAGGCGCTTTCCGAGCCCGAGCGCTTGCTTCCGGCGACGGTAGAGTAGGTCTGCGCTAGACTTCCCGCAGGCGAATCCTGCAGGAAGTCGACATGGGATTGTCCACAAGCGGAACACCAGGCGTCAGGTGGGTGCTGACAGGCATCGCTGCGATCCTTGCCCTGGCAGGTTCCGCGCTCCTCGCGCGCACACCGGACAGGCACGGCGCTGATCCTGTGTTTGCGGCAGAGGGTTCCGAAGTGTCGCTGGATCAGTCCGGTTGGCTGGAACTGTTCGTCAATCCGGATGCGCTGGACTATCTCGGCCTTTCGCTGCCGATTGATGACGACAGTCTGCTACGTGCCACGCTGAGGCCTGGCGAGCGACCGCTGCGGGTCAGGCTTGGCGACAAGGCACCTACCTCGATTGGCGATGGCTATCTGCTGGCCGATGGTCTGCGCTTCACGCGCAGAAGCGATGGCGCTGTCAGTCCGGCGCTTCGGGTGGTCGCTGCTGGTGATGGGCTGGCTCTGAGTTTTCGCGACGAGCACGACCGAGAGTGGGCGCGCATCCTGCAGATCATGCGCTCTCCCGACGTGGCCAAGGACGGATTTCGCTACATCACCGCCAACTTTGCCGTGGGCGAGGCGCTGCTGGCATTTGCCGGCAGGCCGCAGCAAGGGCTGTCGATTGCCAACGCCGGGCTTCAGCTACCATTCGCGGTTCCGGGAGCCATGGGCATCGCGAAATCCGAAGCCAACCCGGTCTGGCCGGGGACGCCGGGTACGGTCACCGACGTGCTGCTGGACAGCATCCCCATCATCAGCACCGACATGCCCGGTATCGAAACCATGCGCTGCCGGCAGGTCATCGGGGGCGGGACGTGCGATGGGCCGGGTGGTACCGAAGGTGAGGTGGTCATCACTCCCGAAGCGCGTCTGCGGAACAGCAGCGCGGCCAACGCCACCGACGTGCCCTGGTACCGGATGTTTTCCGAGGCTTCATCCGCTTATCCCGAAGGCACTCCGAAGATTGACCAGCATCCCTACCTGATCTGGAATCTGTATCGGCTGGATGCGGATGGCAGCATCCGGCAGATCGGGCGAAGCGGCGCGAAGCATGCCTTCGCCACGGCCAACGAATACTGCAACGACTACACGCACTACGGGAGCATCCTTGGGCCCGGCTGCAGCGATCTCTACAACGTCCACAGCAACGAATGCGAACGTTTTCTGGGGCCGCGTTCGGAGATCATCCCGAAGACCGGGCAGTGGGGACGCTGCGGCTCGATCCAGGATCCGGACTGCAACCCTGCCACCAATCCTGTTACAGGCTTCACCTGTGTAGCTGCTCCTGACTCCCCGGCACGTGACAAGTACAGCTATCGGCTGCGCGCGCGGGAAAGCGCGATCGACATGGGTCTGCATCCCGGATCACGTTGGATGATGGAAGCCTGGTACGTCGTTCGCGATGACCAGAACATCCACAACACCATGGGCTCACGCGAGGTGTTCCCGGCGTATTCCAATACGCTGTCCCGCTGGCAGATGGGCTTACCCGGGCCGTTCGTCCTCGGCTCGGTGCTGGATCGCTGGCTGGCAGATGCCGCTGCGAACGAATCGACGCACAGGGCGGTGGCGGATACGGCAGAAGGCGAGATCACGGTGGCCGTCCGCATCAGCCGCCTGGGAGATGGTCGCTTCCGCTACGACTACGCGGTGATGAACTTCGACTTTGCTCGCGCGCAGACGGACACGATGACCGAGGAGCCGAATCTGCGGATCACCAGCAGCCATGGACTGGACGGCGCCGCAGTCGAGCTGGTATCAGGCGCCAGCGTGGAGGAAAGCCTGTTCGATGATGGCAACAGCGAAGCAGCCGATGACTGGGCTGCTTCTGCGATCACCGGCGGCTGGCAGTGGATGGCACCGGCTACGCCGGATGCCGAACTTGAGTGGGGTCAACTGCGATTCTTCCGCTTGATCAGCAGCGATTGGCCGGGAAGCGGCTCGATGACCCTGCAGGTTGCCGGCGGCGGCATGCCGGCGAGTTACGCCGTGACTGTTCCGGCGCCGGATGGCTCGATCCATCTGTTCGGCGATGCGTTCGAGTAGCCGACGGAGCACCTTGTTTCCCTTCGGCAGCGGTGAGGCGAAGCCTGCTAGGCCAAGGTGATTGCGAAGCTCAACGTTGGTCCCCCCCCCCGATCCACGCACAACTGTGTGCTGTCGAGGATGAGATCAGGTCAAGACACTGGATCCCGGTTCAATAGCACATCCATGTGCGGCCGGGATGATCGCGAAGATCAAGATGGATCCCCGATCAACGCACATCCATGTGCTGTCGAGGATGAAGGCATCCTGCCTTCACTTCATGCGATAGGTGATGCGACCCTTGCTGAGGTCGTAGGGTGTCATCTCGACCTTCACCTTGTCGCCGGTGAGGATGCGGATGTAGTGCTTGCGCATGCGGCCGGAGATGTGTGCGGTCACCACGTGACCGTTCTCCAGCTCCACGCGGAACATGGTGTTGGGCAGGGTCTCGAGGACCGTGCCTTCCATTTCAATGACGTCGTCTTTAGCCATGCAATACCAACTTGAAAAACAATGCGTCGCCGGAAATCCGCTTCCGGACCGACGAAGCGCGGCATTCTGCCACGCCAGCGGCGCGAAATGAAGCGCGGGCGACGTTCCCCGAGATGCGGTCATGGCACGGAAAAGCCAAGCCGGCCATGCGCTTGCCATTCAGTTTCGGCCGGTTTAGGGCAACGCTGAACAAGTATCCGCCACCGGCATGATGTCTCGATCGCTCGCCAGTCGAGTCGCAGACAGCAGCCAATGCTCATTGCCTTGGCAAGGGCTGGGGCGCGGATGGCGGGCGCTTGAGGCATCACCCCGCCATTGGAAATCAATCGGTTGGGGCC
>JAGRJX010000100.1 GCA_020442545.1 Lysobacterales bacterium | reverse complement strand
ATGATGCTGCCGTTGCTGCACCACGGCTGCGTGATGGTCGGCATCCCGTTTACCGAACCCGCGCTGACCAGCACCCGTGGCGGCGGCTCACCGTATGGCGCCAGCCATCTGGCGCGTGACAAGGAAGCCAGCCGGCCCAGCGACGACGAAGCGCATCTGGCCCGCGTTCTCGGCGAACGCGTCGCGCGGCTGGCGGAGCGGCTGGCGTGAGCGCGCGCCAATGGCTGATGCTGGGTCTGGCCGGCCTGATGATCCTCTACGGCGCCTGGTTCGCGGTCGAAGGTCTGTGGGCGCTGTTCACCGTGTTCGCACTGCCGCCGCTGTTGCTGCTGCTGGCCGCGCTAAGCGGCTCGCGGACGGCACCGCTGTGGGCATCCGTCCTCGCGCTACTGTGGTTCTCGCACGGCGTGATGGAAGCCTGGGCGGCGCCGCAGCACCGGGAGCTTGCGCTGATCGAAACAGCGCTGGCGCTGCTGGTGATCTTTTCCGCCAGCCTGCCGGGCCTGCGCGCCCGCTTCGCCAAACGTCGCGAGAGGCCGTCGGTGAACGCGGAATGATCTCGGCCACATGACCCGTTTCATCCACCACGACGGCGACGAGCGACTGTCAGGCCTGTCTCCGGATGCCGTCGAACGCATGCACGCGGCCGCACGCGCGATCCGCGAAGGCGCCCTGCCCGCGGCACGACGCCTGCTCAAGGAAGTGCTTGCCCACCATCGTCGGCATCCAGAGGCAATGCGCCTGCTTGGAAACCTGCACAGTCGCGCCGGCCGACACGACGACGCACTGCAGACCTTTGCGCTGGCACTGGAGCGACACCAGCAGGACGCCTGGCTGCACAATGACATGGGCAATGCGCTGGCAACCGCCAACCGTCTGGATGACGCCTGCGCCAGTTGGGCGAAGGCCGCCGAACTGGCACCGGACTGGGTAATGCCGTGGTACAACCTCGGCCGGAACCAGCAGATCCGTGGTGCCACGGAGGTCGCCATCACTTCGCTGCAACGCGCCTGCGAATGCGATGCGCGATGGCTGCCGGCGCATATTCTTCTCGGCGACGCGTTGGTCCATGCCGGTGACTTCAGTGCCGCCACGAGGCGCTATCGTCACGCCCTGTCCATCCACCCGGCATGCGGTGACGCCTGGCGCGGCCTGTCCAACATCAAGACGCAGCCACTCGCCGATTCAGACGCCGAAGCAATGGCCGAGCAGCTTTCTCGACCGGGCATCGCCGACGAGGACCGCATCGCCATGCGCTACGCACTGGGGCGGCTGGAGGAGGACCGCGGCAACCACGATGCAGCACTGGAGCAGCTGACTCTCGCCAATCGGGCACTGAACAACCGCCTGCCCTGGCGTCGTCACGCCCACGAGCAGAAGGTACAGGCCAGCATCGTGGCCAGCGCCGAACTACCGGAACCCATGAATGTCGACCTCGGCCGCGAGGTGATCTTCATCGTCGGCCTGCCGCGTTCCGGCTCAACCCTGTTCGAACAGATCCTCGCCGCGCACCCCGAGGTCGAGGGTGCCAGCGAGCTGCCCGATCTCGAGAACGTCTTCGAGGCGGAGTCGATCCGACGCGGAAAAGCCTTCCCGCACTGGATCGCCGATGCCAGCGCCGATGACTGGCAACGACTGGGCAGCGAATACCTGTCGCGCACCGCGCGCTGGCGTAAGGAGCGTCCGCGCTTCACCGACAAGATGCCGGAGAACTGGCGCTATGCGGGCGTCCTGCGCGCCATGCTGCCGGGCGCCACCGTCATCGAGACGCGTCGCGATCCGCTGGAGACCGCCTGGTCCTGTTTCCGCCAGCAGTTCTACCGCCTGCCGCATTTCGCCAGCGACTTCGACGATATTGCCCACTTCCTGCGCCTTTGCGAAATGGCGATGGACTGCTGGCGCGAACGCGACCCGCAGCACATCCACCTGCATCGCTATGAGGCGCTGCTGGCTGATCCGGAAGCGGAGACGCGGCGCCTGCTGTCCAACTGCGGCCTGGCGTTCGATCCGGCCTGCCTGCACTTCCACCAGGCCCGGCGCAGCGTGCGAACCGCCAGTGCAGCACAGGTCCGCCAGCCGCTGCGCAGCGATTCCGGGCGGGCCGCCGGCTATGGCGAGCGCCTCGATCCCCTGCGGCACGCGCTCGGCGTGTAACGACGCAGATCGCCGTGAACGCGCTTTTCCCGCAGAATACACGCATGGAAGAGCTATTGATCGTCACCACCGGCGGCACCATCGACAAGGTCTACTTCGACGACAAGTCGGACTACCAGATCGGTGAGCCGCAAATCGGCCGCATCCTCGAAGAGCTGGGCGTGGCCTTCCGCTTCCGCGTCATCCCGATCCTGCGCAAGGACAGCCTGCACATCAGCGATGCCGACCGGCAGCTGATCCGCCAGGCCATTGCGGCGCAGGAGGCGAGGCACGTGCTGATCACCCACGGTACCGACACCATGGTTGATACCGCGCGCGTGCTGGCAGATCTCTCCGGCAAGACCATCGTGATGACCGGCGCGCTGAATCCGGCGCGTTTTCGCGGTTCCGATGCCGAGTTCAATATCGGCACCGCCGTCGGCGCAGTGCAATCGTTGCCGTCCGGCGTCTACATCGCCATGAACGGACGTATCTGGGATCCGGCCAAAGTGCGGAAGAACGTCGAGGCCAACCGCTTCGAGGCGGTCGATTGAACCGCAAGCGCGGTTCCGGGGCAGCGCCTTCATCACTCCGCCAGAGGCGCGCGGCCCGCTGTCACTGGACGACCTGAAGGTCGGCGGCTGTCTTGTCAGCGGTGAGTTGCTGCTGGGTCGTCAGCATCTGCTTGAATTCACCATCCAGTTTGACCCGCCGCCCTTCCACACCGGCAAATAACAGGCAGCCAAGGCGTCACTGTTTCGCAACCTGGCCGCCTCCGGCTGGCAGTCCGTCGGCATCACCATGCGTCTGCTGGTGCAAAGCCTGCCCGTGGCTGACGGGGTGATCGGCAGCGGTGCCAAGATCACCTGGCCGAAGCCGGTTCGTCCCGGCGACCATCGGCGCGTGGGAAGTGGGATCGTCCAACTCCGGTCTTCGGCTTCGAGACCGGGTCGCGGCGTGGCTACCGCGGCAAGTCGGACGCTCAATCAGCCTGGAGACGTTGTGCGGGACATGAGCCCGCGACTGCTGGTGTTCAGACCAGCTTGACCTGGGCTTGCGACCTCCCGCAAATCAGGATCCGCAGGCGCAGGCTGCTGGCCGGCACTGCAGAACAGGGGCTGCGGCCGCTGCCATCAGAAAAGCAAAGACCCCGGCCGAAGCCGGGGTCTGGTTTGCTGAGACAACTGACAAACGGTCAGTTTGTGGTGCCGGTCAGCGTCACACCGGAATACGCCGAATAGGCACGAACCCGGACGTAGTAGGTGGTGTTGCTGGACGGCGTGAAGGTGCAGGACTCGCTGTTACCGTACTTGTACGGACGGCAGTCGTAGCTGCTGGTGGTCGGCGAACTGCCGGCACGAACGTACATGTCGGCGTCGCCACTGCCACCGGCAATGCTGAAGGTGACAGACTGACCGGCCGACACAGCCATGGTGTAGGTCGACGACCAGTTGCTCTTCGACACCGAGCCCAGGCTCACGCCCTGGCCGCTGCACAGCTCCGAACCGCCACAGCTGCTGCCACCACCGGTGTCATAGCTGCCGACCAGACTGACGCCCGAGAAGCTGCTGTATGCCTTCACGCGGACGTAATAGGTCGTCGCCGACGGCGAGGCGAAGCTGCAGGTCTCCGAGTTGCCGCTCTTGTACGGACGGCAGTCGTAGCTGCTGTCAGTCGGTGCGCTGCCGGCACGGACGTACAGGTCAGCATCACCGCTACCACCGGAGATGGAGAAGCTCAGGTTGCTGGCACCTGCCGGGACGACCATGGTGTAGCTCAGGTCATTGCCGGACGAGGCCGACAGGCCGGTCACGGCCACGCCATTCTCCAGCTCGCTGCTGCCGCCACCGCCGCCGCCACCGCCGCTTACGGTCACCGAAGCCGACTTGCTGTCGGTGGCGCCATCGTTGTCGGTGACGGTCAGGGTCACCGTGTAGGTGCCGCCAGCCGCATAGGTGTGACTTGGGTTGGTGGAGCTCGAGGAGCTGCCGTCACCGAAGTTCCACGAGCGCGAGGCGATCGAGCCGTCGCTGTCCGAGGAAGCGTCGGAGAAGGAAGCAGTCAGACCGCTGGTCGAGAAGGTGAAGTTTGCGGTTGGCGCATTGTTCGGCACCGATGCCGTGTAGTCACCGACCAGCGACACGTTGGAGAAGCTGCTGTAGGCGCGCACCATGACGTGGTAGGTGCCCGCAGATGGCGACGCGAAACTGCAACTTTCCGAGTTGCCGCTCTTGTACGGACGGCAGTCGTAGCTGCTGGTGGTCGGCGCACTGCCAAACTTGACGTACAGGTCGGCATCCCCGCTGCCTCCGGACATGTTGAAGGTCAGGTTGGTCGCACCGGCCGGAACCGCCATGGTGTAGTTGATCGCGTTGCCGCTGCTCGCCGACAGACCGGTCACGGCGACACCCTTGGTGAGCTCACCGCCACCGCCGCCGCCACCGCCGCCGCCGGTCGGGCAATCCACGCCCACCGCCGCAAACGCCGCAGTCACGGCAGACGAGCCATAGCCAAGGTCATCGGCGGCCGTCTCGACGCCACAGGCACCGTCGTCAAAGCTGGAGCTGGCCGTCCAGTAATTCTGGTTTGCACGGGCAAACGCCTTGAATGCCTTGACGATGTCCCAGCCGCTGCTGGTCGCCAGGTTGTAGAAGGCCTTGTTGTAGACGCCCGACGAGTAGTGAACGTCAAGGCCGCTGTAGTAATCCGACGCGTTGTCGATCGAAGAGCCGTCGGCCGTCGGATTGTCCATGTAGCGCAGTGCGCCGTTGCCCTTGAAGATGTCGTAGCCCACCTTCCAGTCGTTGGTGCCACCGGCCTGGCTCTTGAAGTAGTACTCGGCCGTTTCACCGGCCATGTCGGAGAAGGCCTCGTTCATGCCGCCGGACTGACCGGAGTAGGTCAGGTTGGAGTTCTGCTCGGTGAACCCGTGCGAGACCTCGTGTGCCGAGACGTCCAGACTCACCAGCGGGTAGAACGTGCTGGCGCCGTCACCGAAGGTCATCGCTGAGCCGTTCCAGAACGCGTTCTCGTAGTTGCTGCGGTAATGAACCTTCATCTTCAATGCGAAGGTCAGCGGTGCCGTGTTCAGGTAGTCCTGATACATGTTGTAGATGACGCCACCGAAGAAGTGCGCGTCATTCAGCGGAGAATAGGCGCCGTTGATGCTCTTCACCGTGTTGCGCGGACAGGTGTACGAGAACGCGGTGTTGCTGTTGTTGTTGGTGGCGTGATTGAGGTTGACCGTCGTCACGTTGCTGTTGGACATGGTGCAGGTGCTGCCACTCTGCGACACATCGAGATAGCCGTAATCGGTCCCGTACTCGTACTGGCCGGTCTTCTGGTTGCCGCCCGGACCGGTGCCGTTGGCATGTGCCAGGCCATCCCACTGCTTGAGCACTTCGCCGGTGACCGCATCCATGATGACGAACGGACGGGTCGGTGCCGCGCTGAGCGAGTCGGCGAAGAATGACGAAACGAAGACGCGGTGCGCATCGCCGTTGTCGTCAATGTAGATCATTTCTTCCGATGTCTCGTTTTCGAACAGGGTGTCGGCGGGGCGCTTTTTGCCCAGCGCGGCATCCTTGGCGCGCTCCAGAGCCGAATTGCTGTCCAGCCCCAGGTCGATGCCGCGGCGCTTCGCGTTGGCCATGCCATTGACGACATTCACCTCGGTCGCCATCCGCCCGAACACGCTGCGGAGCGTGCCATCGCGATTTTCGCTGATCGCAATGCCTTCACCCCAGACCGGCAGGCCATTGATGGTCTGCTGGTAGCGGTAATGGCGCAGACCACCTTTCTCTTCGGTGCTGCGCATCAGCTTGAGGCCGGCGTTGGCGTTCATCATCAGCATTTCGGCGTGCCGATCCGCTGCGTTCACGGCCTGGCCAAGGCCAGCCGTAGCCTGCAGGTAGTCGCTGTTGATCTTGTTGACGTTGCGTGCGTGAAGATCGACCAGATTGGCCGCCTGCGCCGTGGCCATTGAGCCCAGCGCGGCTGCCGTGACCGCCGCAAGAGCATGCAGGCGGGTCAAGCGCGTACGATTACGATTCACGTTTTGATTCCCCGAAACAGGATTGTCGACGGGCTCAGTCCGCGCACGGACCCCGAAACTTCCCTGCGTGACCCGGATCGCGCTGCTTCCCCTTCATGCAGCACGCGACTTCCCGTGGAACCCGCCTGACCGGCCAGATCCCAGACTGTCGTCAAACCCGTGTGGCGTCACCTCGAAGTTTGTGATGCGCCGAGCGTCCGGAACACGGCTTTGCCCCGTCGGAACAAAGCGGGCCAGAACCTAGCAACGCCCTGCGAAACACGTCAATACGGTTATGCGGCGTTCATCACACGTAATCGTTTATGACGATGCTGCATTGCAAAATACTTATCATATTCATGAGCAGAAGTCGCCAGTATTGCGGTGCGTGAACTAGGCCGAAAGTCACTACCAAAGTTGTTGCAACGCGGAAACTGCCAGCCGCATTTTTTTGAATTCGTGGCCTGGCACCGCGCCTGAGAGGTCGCGAACGACACGCCGGACTGCCCATATTTGTCACAAACGCGCAAACCGGGGGCGAGGCAGCCGTAGGTCAGGGCGTGCATCGGTTGCTCGCGGCAATACCGGGCTGAAATGTCGCCAGGCCCGACGAGCCGGGCTACTTGCGTGATCCAGCCGCACGACGCCGGCTGATGCCAATCAGAGCATTCCGGTCTCGAGCCGAGCCGACTCCGACATCATGCTCTGGTTCCAGGGTGGATCGAAGACCAGTTCGACATCGGTCTCGGCAACCGTCGGGATCAGCTCCAGCTTGCTGCGAACGTCCTCGACCAGGACTTCCCCCATGCCGCAGCCGGGGGCGGTC
>JAGRJX010000099.1:2214-4165 GCA_020442545.1 Lysobacterales bacterium | reverse complement strand
TCGGTCTGGCCCTTGCCGAAGTGGATGTGTCGTTCATCTGCCGGTATCGGCATTCCTCCGTCTGGCAACTCGGTCACGTCGACCAGCAGGTGATGGTGGCCGGTGTGCGGCAGATCGCTGCCGGCCGGCGTCACGCCCATGCCGCGCAGGCCGAAGCGCACGGTCACCGGGCTCTTGACGGCTTCGCCATCGCCGGGGCTGATGATGTACAGCTCGGCGTCATCCGGCGCCGCGCGACGCTCGATCGCTGGCGACGAATCAGCCGCCCGGGCAGACAGTGATGCCAGACCGACAAGACTGGCCAGAAGACAGGAAACGAGCGCGCGCACGGCAGGAAATGACATCACGGAACCTTTGGCTTCGATACAGGCTCTGATTGGATCGCTTCCTGCCGGCGTATTCAAGTGACCCGGCGGCAAGAATTCCGGACTCCGGCTGCCGGCAGCCATGCACGCTGCTAAACTCCGCTGACCGTCCATTGCGACCCCACCACCAACGGATGCAATCCATGACCGTCATCTACCGCCGTCTCGCTCGCCTGATCGCCGTCACCGCGCTGCTGCCGATTGCAGCCATTGCGCAGGAAGCCGCCACTCCGGTGGCCAAACCCGCAGCCGACGCGGCGCCGACGGAAGCCGCCGCGCCGGCAACACGGGTGGCGATCACCACCAACATGGGGCGGATGATCGTCGAACTGGATGCCGCGAAAGCCCCCGGGAGCGTGGCCAATTTCCTTCAGTACGTCGACAGCGGCTTTTACGACGGCACCGTTTTCCACCGCGTAATCAACAACTTCATGATCCAGGGCGGCGGCTTCACCGCCGATCTGCAGCGCAAACCGACCAAGGCGCCGATCCCGAACGAGGCCAACAACGGCCTGAGCAACCTGCGCGGCACCATCGCCATGGCGCGCACCAGCGACCCGAACTCCGCCACCTCCCAATTCTTCATCAACACCGTCGACAACCCACGCCTGGACTTTGTCAGCGAGCAGAACGCCTACACCTGGGGTTATGCGGTGTTCGGCAAGGTGGTCGAAGGCATGGACGTGGTTGACGCCATCCGCGCCGTCGAGACCGGTGCGCAGGGGCCGTTCCAGAAAGACGTGCCGAAACAGGCCGTCATCATCGAGCATATCCAGCGCGTTGCCGCCGATGCGGTCCCCGCGTCCGGAGCCGAGTCGGCGGCTGCCGAAACCGCCGGCGACTGATCATGTGCCCGGATCGGCCCTGTTGACCGGGGCCGATTTGCAAGCGCCACGACTCAGGACCGGAATGCCGTGAGTCACTGGTTCATCTCGGACCTCCACCTCGATCCATCGCGTCCCCGGATCACGGATCTGTTCCTGCGCTTCTTGCACGAACTTCCGGCCGAGGTCGAATCCCTGTTCATTCTCGGTGACCTGTTCGAGGCCTGGATCGGTGACGACGCCGTGGATGAACTGGGCGCCAGTGTGGCTTCAGGCATCCGGCGGGCAGCGGATCGAGGTGTGACTGTCCGCTTCATGCGCGGCAATCGCGACTTCCTGTTAGGTCGTGACTTTTGCGCACGGGCCGGCATGCGCCTGCTGCCGGACGCCTGCGTACTCGACATCGGCGGCGTATCTACCCTGTTGCTGCACGGCGACACGCTGTGTACCGACGACGTCGCCTATCAAAGTTTTCGCCGCCAGGTCCGCGATCCCGCGTGGATCGACGGCTTTCTGCAAAAGCCCGTCGCGCAACGAATCGCCTTCGCGCAGCAGGCGCGTGCGGCCAGCCAGCAGCATCAGCGGCAGCTCGACGAGACCATCACCGACGTCAATGCCGACGAAGTCGCCGTGAGTCTCCGCCGCTGCGGCGTCTCGCGCATCATCCACGGCCATACCCACCGTCCCGCCATCCATCCGGCAACGCAGCACTGTCCCGGCGAGCGCATTGTCCTTGGCGACTGGTACGAACAGGGCAGTCTG
>JAGRJX010000099.1:0-2166 GCA_020442545.1 Lysobacterales bacterium | reverse complement strand
ACGTACAAGGCAACTTGCGACCACGGCCGCTCTTGTAGAGGGTAGCTTGCTGCCCTGCTTAAATTTCTTCGCGATGCACAGCGCAGCGGAGCAAGCTCTGCTCTACGCCAAACTCTGCGCCACAACACCGGAGAGGGTAGCTTGCTGCCCTCGCTTCAGGTGCGGCCTCGGAATTGTCTGACACCAGAACAGGCGCGAACCCGATACCGCTCAGTCAGTCCTTCACGCATCCTTTTCGCATGGCAAGCCCACAACTGGTCAAAGGCAGGCAGCATCAACCTGGCGCATTCTATGTCGCGACCACGGTCGTACAGAATCGACAGCCATTGCTGGTATCGAACATCGCTGCAAAGAAGGTGATCGAGCAATTCCAGCAAGTCGAGTCTGAAGGTCTTCTGCAATCCATCGCCTGGGTGGTCATGCCCGATCACGTTCACTGGCTCTTCCGTCTGGGCACGCCGAGCTTGGGAACCTGCATGCAGCGCTTCAAGTCACGTTCTGCTCGGGAGATCAACCGCCGGCTTGAACGAGCACGAGGCCCGATCTGGCAGCCCGGTTACTACGACCACCGGCTTCGCGACCAAGGAGACCTGCACGCTCAGGCCCGCTACATTCTCGCCAACCCCATACGTCGTGGATTGTCGAGCCAGATTGGGGAATATCCCTACGCGTGGAGTCGCTGGGGATCGGACAGCTTCTAGAACGGCAGCGGAGCAAGCTCCGCTCTACGACACGATGCGGTGTCCCGACACTTGTAGAGGGTAGCTTGCTGCCCTGCCTGATCCCCTGGAGGACAGCTTGCTGTCCTGTTCCTTGGGCACGATGCAACAGCGCAGCGGAGCAAGCTCCGCTCTGCGGGAACCGGCACACCACCTGAGTGGGCTCCGCCCGACGATTTTGGCGGACATGGAATAAGGAGCAAAAGAAAGGGCGCCGAAGCGCCCTTTCCATACAGCTTGTTTTGCAGTGTCCGGCTATCAGCTGCGACGCAGCGAGATCACCAGCGCACCCAGACCCGCCAGGAAGCCGAACAGCATCAGCTTCGACCACAGCGAGCTGCTGGGAACCAGCTGCGGCGACGGGATGGCCGGCGGAATCGGCGGAATGGCCGAAGCCGTCACCGGATAGCGGGCATCCGGACCACCGTCGCTGGAGCATGCCAGCGTGCCGTTAACCGGCGGATCACCGTCAGCAATGGTCGGGCAGGTGACGGTCACGTCGGAGTTGCCAGCCGGCGCGATCGGCGAAGCCGGGCCAGCGCTGCTGAACGGTGCGCCGATGGAGCAGGACACGTTCAGTGGCAGATCACCGATGTTCTGGATATTCACCGTCGTGGTGCCGCCGCTGGTGCAGTTCAGCGAGCTGCCCGGAGCCGGGGTCGAGGCATAGATCGGAGCCGGAATGGCACCGAAAGTTGCGGTGACGGTACAGTCTGCCGAGTGATCCGGATCACCAGCGGTGCCGACCGGATTGGTGGTGAAGGTCACCGGCGCGCTCGACGGCAGTGCCGGCGCCGGCGTGCCACCACAGGTACCGCCAATGGCAGTCACTTCATAACCCGCATTCGGCGTGACGGTCACGTTGGCGGTATTACCGCTCGTCACGTCCTGCGTCGGCGGGGCCACTGTGCCGCCAGCGCCGGCACTTGCCGTCACGGTCTGCGTGGTCGGCGGAGCGGCCTGAACAGTGATCTGGCCGTCGTTCAGCGTAGAGGCACCTTGATCCGCACCACCGTCAGTTACCAAATCGTTCTGCAAAGTCAGCGGATAAACCTGCTCCAACGCCGCTGCTGTAGCAGTGAAGTTCATGGTGCAGTAACTACCAGCGGGCAGTGTGTTACTGAAGGCATCGAATGCGATAACAGTAACAATGCCGGAAGCTGCCACGTAGTTGCAGTTTCCCGACACCGAGACATCAAAGGCAGTATCGTCAAATGCGACTTCGACTTCGAAGCTATCGCCGGTGCCGGCTTCCGGATCCCAATCAACGGTAATCGCCGTTGGGGTCGTCGCGCCACCACCCAACGGAGCCGTCGCAGCTGACGGATTAACCGTGAAGGACGAAGCCATGACGCTACCCGATGCAAAGGCGCCGACCAACGCGAACGCCAACATTTTCATCTTCATTAAAGTCACTCCCCAACAGGACACAAATTAGTTATCAATC
>JAGRJX010000380.1 GCA_020442545.1 Lysobacterales bacterium | reverse complement strand
TGGCGGGCGCGGCAGGCGGTTTTCATTGCGCACAACGGATTCCGTTTTCCCATACCCGGCGCAGTTGCGCCAGCAGGCTGGCAGGAATGCGCGGGTCTTTGCTGGCCGCACGCAGGGTGTCGGCCATGGCCTGGGCAATCCGCTCCAGCGGTGCCTTCGGATCGCGCACGCCGCAGACGTCGCGACCAAAGCGGCAAAGTGCTTCCGGTACGGGGTAGCCCCTGGAACGCTGCGTCTTTCCGGACCACAGGCGCAGTGCCATGGTGCTGTCTTCCAGCTCGGGGCCACCGGGAGAGCGTTGATAGCGATAGATACGGGTGGTGACGACATCGAACATCGGCGCCAGGCGGATGCCATCGGCCACGCCGTGGTACAGCACGCCGAAGTTTTTCAGGTGGGCATCGCCGTTGCCCACCATGATGGAGAACGCCAGTTGCTCGTAGAAGCGATGCAGGTCGTGGCGATTGCCGGTGATCATGCCCAGCAGTTCAGCAACACGCTGGTAGCTGCCGTGGTATTTGCGCTCGGACAAGGTATCGCGCACGCGCAAGCCCATCAGCGAGGCCACGTCTTCGAAGCCCAGGCGTTGCCCGTCGGCGTCCAGGTCGAAGCGCTCCACCAGCAGCATCTGTCCGTCGTCGCTCAGTTCAACTTGCGCGGTGTCGATGCCGGCACGCAGGGCGGCCATCATGCACAGGTATTCGTTGGCGGCAAGGCCGGGATAGCCAGCACCGGCGGTCTTGACGATCAGGTTGGGGATGGGAATGGTGGCACGCTCGGGCACCATGATCTTGGGCTGCATGCCGGCCACGCCGATGCCGGTGGCAAGGTAGGCATCGATCAGGTCATCGAACACCCGCGCCGTGAATGGCATGCGTAGCAGGGTTTGCCGGGTGATCGGCGCTGCCTGCGCCGGCACGGCGCTGCCGGGTATGCGATAGCCCAGACGGCCGATACCGTTGTCGCCAATCAGCGCGAGCAGGCGCATGGCGGTCATCGGCTGCTTGGGGAATTGCTGGCGCAGGCGGTTGAACAGGTCGCCTTCCGGCAGGTTCTGATCCATCACCGGGAACAGCGCACCATCCTGCCAGGTCAGCCGCGTGGGCGGCATGAGCAGGCCGACGACAGGCTGCGCCGGATCCACCGTCAGATAGCGGTACTCGAAGCCGGATTGCTGCAGCAGTTGCCCGGCGGGCCGACCTGCCACATGCACCTGCAGAAGCTGGATGCGCTCGTCCATGCCGGGTCAGTCGTCATCGCCGGCAAAACGCTGGCGCATTTCATCCAGCGTGGGCAGGCCCGGACGCTCCAGCCGCAGGGAATAACCCATGCTTCGCAGCACATCCAGCAGCGCCCCGGTGGTGACGTCACGACCTGTTTCCAGCCGATGCAACAGATCCCGGCTACGCCCGGATCGTGCGGCAAGCTGGGTCGCCTTCAAGCCTTGTTCGTGCCGCGCCCCACGCACAGCATCGCCAAGATCCACAAGCGTACGGATGGGAAGATGCGCCACTGGATTTGTCCTTTATTCAAGACAGTACTCTTGATACACCAGAATATGTACTGAATACAAGACAATTATAGCCGGGATCCGTTTGTTTCCTGCCGGCACAGCGCGGGACGCACCCCTCTGCCGAAGGCGGTTCGACGACCGCTCAGCCGTCCCGTCGATACGTCAGGTTGGTGATTTGCTCGGAAACCAGCCCGATCAGAAACACGATCACCGAGGCGCTGAACAGCAGGAGGC
>JAGRJX010000379.1 GCA_020442545.1 Lysobacterales bacterium | reverse complement strand
GGATCAACCTGTTCGCCACCTCGCTGAAAGACAACGGTCGCGCCGCGCTGGTGATGGCCAATTCGGCCTCCGATGCCCGCCATTCCGAAGCCGACATCCGCCGCCAGCTGATCGAGCAGAACCTGATCTACGGCATGCTCACCCTGCCCAGCAACCTGTTCTACACCGTCACCCTGCCCGCCACGCTGTGGTTTTTCGACAAGGGCAAGGCGGCGCGCGGGCTGGACGAGCGCATCCTGTTCATCGATGCGCGCAACGTGTTCACCCAGATCGACCGCGCCCACCGCGAGTTCAGCGACGCGCAGCTGCAGAACCTCGCCACCATCAGCCGCCTTTACTGCGGCCAGCGCGAGCGCTTTGTCGCGCTGATCGGCGACTACTTCGCCGACGGCATGCAGCGCCTCGCCACCAATGCCGAAGCCGCGCCAGCGGTGACCGACCAGGTGGCCGCGCTGATCGACGATGCCGACTGCGCCCGCGCCGCCGACGCCCTGCGCGCACAGTGGAACGCCTGCGCCACGCTGCAGGACGCCTGGCGCGCATACCGGAAAGCCGGCAAGGTCTCCGACGCGGATATCGATGCCCACAACGCCCGCCAGCGCCGGCTGGCCGAACCCTTCGCGGCCTTCTTCACCGAACTGCACGACAAACAGAAGGCGCTGGACAAGGCCATCCGCGGCTGGGAACGCGCGGAGGCGGAAAAGCACGACGGCCGTCGCCGCCCCGACCGCGACATGAAGGCGCTGAAAACCGCGCTGGATACCCTGCATGCCGACATGCGCGACGCCGAACAATGCTTCGCCCATATCGAATGGCTGCAGTCGCGCTTTCCCGAGGCCCGCTACGAAGACGTGGTCGGCCTGTGCAAGGCCGCCACCCGCGCCGAGATCAAGGAACAGGACTGGTCACTCAATCCCGGACGCTATGTCGGCGTGGTGATTGAGGAGGATGGGAAGACGGAGGAGGAGTTTCTTAATGACCTGGCTGAACTTCAGGCAGCCCTGGACAACCTTACAAAGGAAGCCAATGAACTGACCTCGACCATAGCGGGCAATACCAGGGCGTTGATCGACTAATGGCTTCGCCATCAATTTCTCTCATTTTGGTCGGCGATCTCGTAGATCGCGATCAGGCTCACATCCAAACTGGACCCTTCGGTACTCAGCTCAAAGCGAGCGAGTACGTTGAATTCGGCACTCCAGTCATCAATGTGCGAAACATTGGTATGGGATCTGTCAGGCAGGCACAGCTTGAGTTTGTAAATGACGCAAAGGCAGAGAATTTAAGCGCGCATACGCTAAAGATCGGCGACATCGTGTTTGGTCGGAAAGGGGCCGTAGATCGGCATGCACTGATAACCCCCGATCAGGATGGATGGATTCAGGGCTCTGACTGCATCCGGCTCAGGTTCAACTGCCCATCACTGTCAACCCGATTTGTCTCCCACTACTTCCGAACACAATCGCACAGACACTGGATGGAGGCCCAAGGATCGTTTGGCGCAACGATGGCCTCGCTCAATCAAGGCATCATCAAGCGGATCGCAATACCGGACATTCCATATCCGGAACAGCGAAAAATCGCTGCCATCCTGACGGCCTACGACGATCTGATCGAGAACAACCGCCAACGCATTGCGCTGCTGGAGGCGATGGCCGAGGAAATCTACCGCGAATGGTTCGTGCGCCTGCGCTTCCCCGGCCACCAGCACACCCCCATCCACAAAGGCGTCCCGGAGGGCTGGATTGAGGAACCTGTTGTGGATGCCTTCGACTTCACCGGTGGCGGGACACCGTCAAAGAAGGAAAGTCGATTCTGGAACCCGCAAGAAATCGACTGGTACACACCGTCAGACATCACCGCGTCCAATGGGACATTTCTTTTCGAATCAGCTGAGAAGTGTTCCGAAGAAGGGCTGCGGAACAGCTCCGCGCGCCTGTTTCCTGCCTACTCGGTCATGCTGACCAGCCGAGCAACCATTGGGGCAATTGGCATCAATACGACGCCAGCTGCAACAAACCAGGGATTTATTACCTGCATCCCGAACGAGCGTTTCCCGCTGACTTTCTTGTACCACTGGCTGAAACTGGCCAAGCCACACTTTGAAATGCTGTCCAGCGGCGCAACGTTTGCGGAGCTAACCAAGGGAACCTTCAAGAAGATTCGGATTCTTCGACCAACTGACGAACTGGTGGCGCGTTACGAAGCCATCGCCAGATCGAACTTTGACAGCATCGAATTACTGTCCCGACAAAACGCCAACCTGCAAAGAACCCGCGATCTCCTGCTCAACCGCCTGATCTCCGGCAAGCTGCGCGTGGACGATCTGGAGATCTGCTTCCCACCCAGCATGAGCGAGGCCAGCTGATTTCGACGCGTCGCCGGTCCCGAGAAGACGTGAAGGCCGGCTTCCGCTATCCGTGCTGTCGGTGTTCGCGTACAGCAGCGTTGCCCGGAACATCCTGATTTTTCGCGTCATCCTCGCGAACGCGGGCAGGCTCCAATTCGACCTTGGGTCGAACATCCAGCGTCCTTGCTTGCAGGCCGGCAGCACACCGGATGCCCATGCGTTCAACTTGCGGTTGAGTGGAGCCTGCGTTGGCATGACGGCTTAGATTCGACGCTTTCCTCACGCCTGACAGACAGCGAAGCTGTCGACTGACTTCCTCACTCGCTCTTTATGTTCCTGTATCAGCGAACAATTATTGAATAATGATGTTGTATATGCGAACGTATTGTGCATTACGTTCGCGGATTCGAGAACATGAGCAGCATCAAACAGATCGAGCAGGCCCAGCTGCAGCAGCAGATTGACGCGCTCAACGCCGCGCTGTCGCAAACCGAGACGCCGCCCGCCGGCGGCTGGATTCGACGCATGCGCAAGGCGCTGGGCATGTCCGGCGCGGCGCTCAGCAAGCGCCTGGGCGGCAGCCGCACACAGGCCGCCAACCTGGAGCGCTACGAACGCGACGACGGCATTTCGCTGCGCAGCCTTCGCGAAGTGGCCGAAGCCATGGGCTGTCGTCTGGTGTACGCCATCGTGCCGCCGCCCGGCAGCACGGTCGAACAATTGATGTCCGAGCAGGCGCGACGCCGCGCACGGCAGCAGATCGCGGCCGCAGCCACGCATATGGCGCTGGAACAGCAGAGCCTGTCCGCCGCCAATCAGCAGGCTGAAATCGAGCGCATCAGCCGTCAGCTGCTGCAAAAGCTGCCGCGCGACTTCTGGGATCCGGAATCGCCGTCGCAATGAGCCCGCCGCCCGATCCGCCGCTACCACTGCCACTGTCCGAACCCGACGGCGCCACGCCGCTGGATCCGGACGAAGCGGAAGGGCTACGGCTGGATTCGATCCGCACGCGGGGTGATCTGGATCGCGTGGAGCAGGCGAATATCGTCGATGGCCTGGCGTGGCTGTCGCGACGACGCCAGACCGACGTACTGGACGACCAGTTTCTGCGCAGGCTGCATCGCGAGCTTTTTGGCCAGGTCTGGCGTTGGGCGGGAACCTATCGCCAGACCGAAAAGAACATCGGCGTCGAGCCACGGCAGATTCAGGTGGAACTGCGAAAGCTGCTCGACGACGTGCGGGCCTGGATCGAATACCACAGCTACCCGCCGCGCGAAATGGCGCTGCGCTTCCACCACCGTCTGGTCAGGATTCACCTGTTCGCCAACGGCAACGGTCGCCATGCACGCATCGCTGCGGATGCCCTGCTGCAGCAGTTGGGCGAAGCGCGCATCGACTGGCTGCCCGGCGACCAGCCGCTGCAGCAGGCAGGCGCGCTGCGAACCGCGTACATTGAGGCGCTGCGCAGCGCGGATGGCGGCGACTATCGAGCGCTGCTGGAACTGTACGGAGCGACCTGATGCCCAACCTGATCGCCGAGGACGACATCGAAAAGGCGCTGCTGGCGCGTCTGCGCTCGCCGGAGTTCGGCTTCGACACGCTGAACTGCTACACCGCACAAAAGGAAACACTGCCCGACCGCTCCGGACGCAGCGACAAGCGCGAGGTAGTGCTGAAGGATCGCCTGCGCGCCGCGCTGACCCGGCTCAACCCTGCCCTGCCCGATGCGGCGATTGATCTGGCGCTGGGCGCCTTGACCGAAAGCCACATGGCGATGTCGCCAGTTGCCGCCAATCAGGACGCCTACGAGCTGATCCGCAATGGCGTGCAGGTGACCTATCGCAACGCCGAAGGCCGCGACGAGCAGGCGCGTGTGCGGGTGATCGACTTCGACACGCCGGCCAACAACGATCTGCTGGCCGTCAACCAGCTGTGGATCGCGCCCACCGGACAGGGGCGCTACTGGCGGCGACCGGACGTGCTGCTGTACGTCAACGGCCTGCCGCTGGTTTTCATTGAGCTCAAGAATTCCAACGTCAAGCTGCGTTCGGCCTTCGAGAAGAACCTGACCGACTACCGCCGCGACATCCCGCAGCTGTTCGTCTACAACGCGCTGCTGATGCTCTCCAACGCGCTGGACACCCGCGTGGGCAGCATCACCGCCAGCTGGGAGCATTTCTTCCACTGGCTGCGGCCCGAGGACGAAAAGGAGCGCATCGACCGCGAGGCGCTGGTTGAATCGGCAAGCGCCGAACATCCCACCAGCCTGGAACGCGCCGCCGAAGGTCTGCTGCAGCCGTTAAAGCTGCTGGACTACATCGAGAACTTCATCCTGTTCTACAAGGGCAGCCAGAAGATCATCGCCCAGAATCACCAGTACATTGGCGTCAACCGCGCCCTGCAGCGCTTCCAGACGCGCGGTGGCGACAAGGGAAAACTCGGTGTGTTCTGGCACACGCAGGGCTCGG